>NZ_JATABI010000028.1:0-50497 GCF_036533795.1 Vibrio sp. M250220
ACGTTTACTTCAAAAATAAACGAGACTTCAAGGAAGCCATCGATCAATTTTTTACTGTGACTCTTCCAGAGATCGCAGGTTCACTGACGTCTCGAATCAATGATAATTTTCAGGTACTCAAGCCTGCATTTTCAAGTTGATTGGGTATATATAATTACTTATCGGCTAGTTTCTCTTCTAAGGTAAGTGTTCAAAAGCCCTATTGACATAAAAAATAGAAAGTTAACTCAAACACTTAGACCAATGGCCAAGCCTCGCTACACGACAACCAATTGGAAACACTATAACCAAGACTTAATCAACCGTAGTTCTCTGACCTTTTGGATTGATGAGGAAGCGATAACCGAGTGGAAACAAAACCCATCCACAGCTTCCGTACACATTACTTACCTTTCCATACGCCCTGCGCGTTACTTTGATTGAAAATCGGTGTTGCACTTATTGAGCCGCCTCGCAAATCACCGCTGAATATTGCCGTTACAGTACAACAACTTGATTTAGGTTGCGTCATTAACCCTGGTTTGCTGGTATACGTTCGCTACTTTCAGTTAATTTTTTGTCGTTATGGTAAGTAAGAAAATTCAAAGTATTGAGCTCGGTCGAGTGATCGCTATTTTGGCGATTGCCGCCATGCATTGTCAGATGTTTTTAACCTATTGGCAGTTCGATGAAAACCCTTGGATAGGATACGTGTTTAATCAGTCTACTCGTTTTGCTGTGCCACTGTTTTTCCTTATATCTGGTTACTTGATCCAACCTAAGCTAGTGGCAGCTCCGCTAGAAACATTACAACGTTATGTCTCCCCGCTTCTGCGTGTATTCATTGTCTGGAGTGTTATCACTTTAGTGATGCCTTTCAATCTAGGTACAGTGGCAGAATCTGGGTATCTGGCCGAGCGTCAAGGGTACTGGGGCTACCTGGCACAATCGCCTCTTAACTCCCTGCTTGAAGGCGGTCTCGTTCACCTGTGGTTTATTCCAGCATTAATCTGTGCTGCGGCCATTGCGGCTTTACTGGCTAAGTTCAACAAGCTGGCACTGTTTATCCCTATCGGTGCCGCTTTATACTTTTACGGTGTGCTAGCGGGCAGTTATCAAGCATTAACTGAACTACCTGCTCCCTTTTTCACTCGTAATGGGCCGTTTTTTAGTACCTTGTTGTTTGCGATCGGCTTTGAGATACGTCAGCGCGGTCTGTCGATGACAGCCAAGCAGGCTTTACTGCTCGCATTTACCGGTATGGCGTTACATTTTTTCGAGGCTTGGCAGCTCACTCGTTTCGAGCAACCCTTTAACGCGAATGACTACCTGTTCGGCACCTTCGTTTGGGGAACAGGCTGCTTTATGTGGCTATTAGCAAAACCAAACTTTGGGACGGGACGCTGGTTAACTGCTCAGTCAAACTCCGTGTTGCCACTCTATGTTGCGCACCTGCCGATGATCATTGTGATGATGAATATCGCGGGCATGCTGGCATTAACGGGGTTTGCAAAAGATATGCTGCTATTTGGCGCAACAGTCCTGACATTCTTGTTGGTGAAAGGGTTGGAGAGAACACCTCTCTACCGTTTTTTATTCAGATAACCCCCCAACAAAAAAGCGATGGTGATGACCATCGCTTTTCGTTTGCTACACCGGCGACTAAATCACTACCACATTTTGTCGAAAGGTAAGTGAATGATATTGAGCACAATCATCAGTGATGCGAGAATCGCTGCGTACAACGCTGTAATCATAAGTTCTCTCCTTGAGCTTGAAATTGAGTTGTGTATTGCTCGTCTGCACAGCATTCATCTTGGAGAAATCCAATGACATCTTCGAGACATTTGTAGTCGGTCACACAGTAAAGTGTTCGTCCTTCACGGCGTTGACTAATTAATCCTACTGACGCCAAACTTGAAATATGGTGAGACAGAGTCGACCCTGGTATCGCTAATTTCTCTTGCAATGCACCCACGGCAATGCCTTGGTAACCAGCTTTTACAACACTTTTATAGATGGATAGACGCACCGGATGACCGAGTTCTTTAAGCGCCTTCGCAGCCATTTCAAGATCCATGGAAGACTCCAATAAAAAAACAGATATTTCCAAAATAATCGAACTATTGATCAATAGCAATCATTGATCCTTCATTGCCCCTCAATTGTATAACCAAGGTCGCGATTGGTTCATTAATCTATGGATTCATCCCAACTGAGCTGAGCGCACACTACGCTGGCGCAGCTTCTTGTATAGCTTCATCTTTGGCTAGCCATCACTCCCAAAAAAGGCAGCCTTGGCTGCCTTTTTGGAATAAAGATGGAGACTAAAGCGCCATCTTCTTAACCATGCCCGCTTCAGCGTGACCGGCAATATTACAGGCTAGCTCTACATTGCTATCGCCATGGAAATGCCATAGCAGTTGCTTGGCTTTACCAGGTTCAACGGTAACTGAGTTTCCTGAGTCGTGCATATGACCTGCACTCATGGTTTTCATCATTTCACGGTGCTTCAGTTGCTCCTGTTCCGAGCCAATAGTGAACTCATGATTCATTTTACCGGTGTTTAACACAACAAACTGAACCACGTCATTTGGCTCAATTTTCACGTCTTGTTTAAAGCGAATTTTCATATCATCACTTAAAAGCACGTGAACCACTTTGTCAGGTTTTGCGCCTTTTGCTGGCATGCCGACATCCGACATCCCTTCCATATTCATCATCATAGAGTGGTCCATTTTCGAAGCGCCCATCTCACCATGATTCATATTAGCGTGATCAACATTGGCCTGTGCGCCCATCGCAGTAACGCTTAACATGATTGATAGTAGTGTCTTTTTCATTGTTCTTTCCTTAATTTCTAGTTTAGTTCGGCCTCAGAACATCCGGAGGCTGATCAAGTCGTAGGGTTATTGTTTATTTGGTTGAGCAGCCACTTCTCGCTGCTTCCACAATTTGAAAATCGCTGGTAACACCAACAGAGTAAGCAGTAGTGCTGATGCCATACCACCAATCATCGGTGCGGCAATACGTTGCATCACTTCAGACCCCGTTCCTTGGCCGTACATAATCGGTATCAAGCCAATAATGACGGTCAGTACGGTCATCATTACAGGACGGACGCGGAGTCCCGCACCTTGGCGAATTGCGTCGGTGAGATCTTCCAGTTGCAGTGGCTGCTGATTATCCGAGGCTGCTAGTTTGGTGTAATGCCATGCCTGATTGAGGTAAACCAACATGATGACCCCAATCTCGACCGCGACACCGGCCAAGGCAATAAATCCAACCCCTACTGCTATCGAGAAGTTGTAACCAAGGTAGTGCATCAGCCATAAGCCACCGACCATCGCAAGTGGCAAAGTCATCATGATGATCAGCACTTCGCCAATACGACGGAAGCTGAAGTAGAGCAGCAGCATGATGATGGCGATGGTGATGGGAACCACAACGCCCAAGCGTTCTTTAGCGCGTTCCATGTATTCGTACTGTCCCGACCAAACCAACGAGTAACCCGCAGGGAGCACAAGCTGCTCAGCCACCGCCTGTTGTGCGTCGGCAACATAAGAACCCAGATCTCGACCATCAATATCAACAAATACCCAACCATTTGGACGTGCGTTTTCGGTCTTGATCATCGGAGGGCCGTCTTCATAACGAATATCAGCAACATCCGCCAGTGCAATACGAGCGCCGTTGGGCGTCACCAGAGGCAGGTTCTGCAATTTGACCACTGAATCACGGTAGTCTTGAGGATAACGAACGTTGATTGGATAGCGCTCTAACCCTTCAATGGTTTCCCCGACATTCATGCCGCCGACTGCTGTGGAAACCACCTGCTGTACATCTTTGATACTTAGGCCATAACGGGCAGCCGCTCTGCGCTTGATATCAATCGTGACATAGCGACCACCAGCAACACGCTCAGCATAGACAGAGGCCGTCCCCGTCACCTGATTTAAGATAGGCTCTAACTGAGCACCAATTTTCTCAATTTCACTCAATTGTGGACCTGAGATCTTGATGCCAATCGGGGTCTTAATCCCGGTCGCCAGCATGTCGATACGTGTTTTGATCGGCATAACCCATGCGTTAGTCAAACCAGGGAATTGCACCAGTTGATCAAACTCCCGACGTAGCGATTCCGTTGTAACCCCTTCACGCCATTGATCGCGCGGTTTCAACTGAATCACGGTTTCAATCATGGTGAGAGGTGCTGGGTCAGTCGCCGTGTCCGCTCGACCAATCTTGCCCCATGCAGTTTCCACTTCAGGGACGGTCATGATCAGCTTGTTGGTTTGTTGCAGTAGCTCACGTGCTTTACCTATCGAGATCCCTGGGTAAGTGGTCGGCATGTACATCAAATCTCCCTCATCCAAAGGAGGAATAAACTCACTGCCTAGCTTAGCTGTCGGATAGTAGGCCGATGCCATCAATGCCATTGCCAGCAGCAAAACACTTTTAGGGTACTTTAGGCTGAAGTTAAGCATAGGTTTGTAGAGCGCGATGAGTCCCCTATTGATTGGGTTTTTATCTTCAGGCAGAACTTTGCCTCGAATGAAATAGCCCATCAATACTGGCACTAAGGTGATCGCAAGACCTGCTGCCGCTGCCATGGCGTAAGTTTTGGTAAAGGCGAGTGGCGAAAACATCTTGCCTTCCTGGCCTTCCAGTGCAAATACAGGCACAAAGCTCAAGGTAATAATTAACAATGAGAAAAACAATGGCGCACCCACTTCCTGAGCGGCATCACCAATCACCTGCCAACGGTTCTTATCCGTTAGTGGTGTGCGTTCTATATGCTTGTGCACGTTCTCGATCATGACGATCGCCCCATCAACCATGGCGCCGATGGCAATCGCAATCCCCCCCAGTGACATGATGTTGGCGTTGATGCCTTGCCAATGCATGATGATAAACGCAGATAAGATACCAACCGGTAAGCTCAAGGCGATAACAAGCGAAGAACGAATATGGAATAAGAACAGAGCGCAAACTATCGCCACGACGATGAACTCTTCCGCCAGTTTCTTCCACAAGTTTTCGACCGCCGAATCGATCAGTGTTGAACGGTCATAAGTCGCAACAATCTCAACCCCTTCCGGTAAGCTTCGCTGTAGCTCATTGAGCTTGTCTTTGACGTTCGCAATCACCTGACTGGCGTTCTCACCAAAGCGCATCACGATCACGCCACCAACCGCTTCCCCTTCACCGTTCAGTTCCGATATACCACGACGCATTTGCGGCCCGATGTTGATGTCGGCAATATCACCAAGCAGCAACGGGGTACCTTTTTGGGTCACTTTTAGTGGCAGTGCCTGGATATCTTCTATGCTCGAGAGATAACCTGTGGTGCGAACCATATGCTCAGCTTCGGCCACTTCAACCACTGATGCGCCAGTCTCTTGGTTACCATTTTGAATCGCCATATTGACTTGTTGCAGGGTGAGGTCGTAGGCACGCAGCTTGGCAGGGTCAATTTGCACCTGATACTGTTTGACCATACCACCAACGGTAGCGACTTCAGATACACCCTCTACGGTTTGCAGCTCATATTTGAGGAACCAGTCCTGCAAACTACGAAGTTGCGCTAAATCGTGCTGGCCTGTTTTATCCTGTAAAACGTAGCTGTATACCCAGCCAACCCCTGTCGCATCTGGACCTAACGTCGGCTTGGCGCTTGCGGGCAAGTTAGGAGCAACTTGACTCAAGTACTCTAAAACTCGCGAGCGTGCCCAGTACATGTCGGTATCATCGTTAAAGATGATGTAAACATACGAGTCACCAAAAAATGAGTAACCCCGTACCGTTTCAGCGCCCGGCACAGCCAGCATGGCTGTCGTTAAGGGATAGGTAACTTGGTCTTCGACCACTTGTGGAGCCTGTCCCGGATAGCTGGTCTTAATGATCACCTGCACATCAGAGAGATCTGGAATCGCATCCACTGGCGTATTTTTTACACTGTAAAGACCCGCCAAGATCAGTGCGGCAGTCGCCAGCAATACCAGTAAACGATTACTGATTGACCAACGGATAATGGCACCAATCATAATGCCTCCTTAGCGCGAACCAGTTGCTTCAATTGATAATCGGTGCCTTCTTTAGCCACTAGAAATCGAACTTTCTCACCTTCCTCAAAACCAGAAAGATCCACTTCATCTCCAACAGAAAAGTTCATTTCACCCGCTTGCCAGCTCCACTCGGCGACAGGCAGATGCTTTAAAGTGATCATATTGAAATCGGCCATCAGCATCGATATATCACCACTCATCCATACTTCAGCCGCAACAAGGCCATCGCCAACCTTGTAGTCGACGATCTGATATTTGCCTTCTGGCGTCTTCTGCATTGCAAACTCCAACGCCAGCCCTTGAGCCAGCGCATCAATGTCAACACCTTCCGCGAGATCAAAGTTCATCACCATGCCTGGCCAATTCCATTCAGGAACTGGCTGATGGCTGATCGTTAACATTCGGTGCTGTGCCATAACATCCGTTATTTCACCTTGCGCCCAAACCGTTTCAGCGGGTGCTTCTACACCGTTGATTCTTGACAGATCTGCACTTTGACTTGATTCAGAATCAAGCAGGAAGTGAGCCGAGGTGACGATCGCTTGCCCTTGTTCAAGCCCTTTAAGCACTTCGACTTTATCGCCAGCTTCACGACCGACTTCGATACGTGCAGAGCGATAATTTCCTTCACCTTCAGCCAGTACCACACGAGCCATGCCTCCAGAACGGATTACCGATGAGCGAGGAATGGTCAGCACTTTTTCGCTACTTACAGGTTTAAGAGCAACATTGGCAAACATATTCGGTTTCAGTTCCCCGTGAGGATTTGGGAACTTCAGACGCACGCGTAACGTTCGCGTATTAGGGTCAAGGATCGGATAGACATAGTCGACCTCACCCTGCCACTCACCACCTGGGATGGCATCAAGTGTCATCGACGCACTGCTGCCCTGTTTTATCCAATGAGCCTGTCGCTCAAACACTTCAGCATCGACCCAAACCTCTTTCAGCGGTCCAGCACTAATGACTGCTTGAGCCGGAGATAGGTAGCCACCTTCACGAATATTCAGGCTAGCAATGACACCATCCGCTGGCGCTTTAATTTCGATGGTCTGCTGAGCCTGACCACGGCGCACGATGTCACTGATTTGCGCCCTATCGACACCAAGGGTGACTAATCGCTCAGTCGCCCCTTTAATCATGCCCTTACGTTGGGTCTGATGGGCACTGAGTAACTCTTCTTGTGCTTTGATCAGTTCAGGAGAGTAAAGAGAAAACAGCACACTGCCTTTTTCAACTTTTTCACCGACCGCGTTGATATAGAGTTTTTCAACCCAACCAGACACGCGTACGTTGGTCTGCCATAGGTTACTTTCATCAAAGGCGATATAACCAACCGTTTCAATACGAGGCGCAAGTTCTGCAAGCTCTACCTGTGCGGTTTTCACGCCTAGATTGTTCTCCACCGAGGGATCGATAGTAACGGTACCAGGCTGGCTGGCTCCGTTATTTTGGTCTTCTGCATAAACGGGGATAAGATCCATCCCCATCGGTGACTTACCCGGTTTATCACGCTTGTAGTTTGGATCCATCGGCGCAACCCAGTACAGAGGCTCACTGTTAGAGACAGATTCTGAAGCTTGCGCCATACTCATATCATGGTTTGCACTCGGCAAATACATGCTGGCCGCAAAGCCCAATACGCCACCCACTACTAAAGCCACGCTGGCTACTTTAAATGTCGTCATCTTCTGTTCCTTTAATTTTTCATGCGCTGAGCCGGAGGCGTAATCTGATATTCAAACCCTCCCAATAAGGCGGCCAACTGGCTGCTCACCCTATTCCAATCTGTCATTAGCCGTTCTAGTTCAAGCTGCAATGCCAACTCATCGGTCGTCGCAGAGATAACATCACTGAACTGTGCGGTATTATTTTGATAGCCACGTTCAACCGCCTCGGTACGAGAAGAAGCTTGAGGAATTAAGCTGGATTGGTATCGTTCGATCCGTTCGTTTAAGTTAGAACGGTCATTGAGCAAGGCATTCGCTTGTGCATTCATTTGCGCTAACAGGGTATCTTTCTGGGATAACGCCGCCCCAACCTGATACTGAGCCGCGGCGAGGTTGTTGTCCTGACGGTTGCCAGTAAACAGAGGAATATCCATCGTCAGGTAAGCACTGACAAGATCCGAAGCTGGCTGTCCATTCATACCGTTGGCCTGTCGATAGGCGTACATCACTTCAACGCCAAACTGTGGCGTATAAGCCTGCTCTGCCATCTCTACCTGAGTCTGATTAACTGACACATTCAGTTCAGCCATCTTGATCATCGGGTGCTGATTGAGCAGCGGATACAGATGGTTTGACTGACCAGCCTGAGCGAGTTTGCTATCTAACACCGCCCAGTTGAGTTGATTACTTGCCTTGAGGGTAGAAGCACTATCGAGCCATTGAGACCCGAGCCACTCCGAAAGCTGAGCCACAATTCGACGTTGTTGCTGGCGGTTGGCCTGTAGTTTTTCATCGAGCTTATTGACTTGAAGTTGTGCATTGAGCAAGTCTTGAGCTTCGCTTTTGCCAATTGAATAATTGGTCTGAAGATATTGCTCCATCTCGACCATCAGACGACGATTTTCATCCAATAATCGCTGTGCGTGTTGCAAATAGCCCAATTCTAGCCATAGCTGAGTCATCTGATTGGCGACTTCACGTTCTCTGACTTCTATTTGCGCCGTCAGACCATCCGCTTGCTGGTTAGCTTGCTTTTGCTTGAGCTCTAGCGTTGACCCGCGCTCAAACTGCTGCATCAAACCAACAGAGATATTGGTCATAGGATCTTTATCGAACTGAAAGCTATCTACGGGTAAGCCACCCACGCCGACTTTCAGCTTGGGATCCATCAAAGTGGCACTGGCTATGCCATTTGCACGCATTGCTTGTGCCTTGGCGGAAAACTCGGTTCGGTTGCCATCGTGGGATAACGCCGCCTCAATCAGAGACGTCAGTTGTTTAGTTGCGACCTCTCTTTGACCCGCTTCATTTCCTTTTTGATGAGCGAAAGCAAACGCAGGCAAAGTCGCCAAACTCGCACTGACTACCAGTGCGACGAATCTTGGTTCTAAATTCACAATAATTACTCATTGTTTGAAGACACAATTGAAACTCCTGAACAGGCTGAAAATACAGTCAGTACCAAGAGAAAAGAGTTGTAATTTAAGAACTAAGCGGAAGGTGGACGCAGGAAGCTTTGTGGACGCATGATCTTGTTACCAATGGTAAGCGGATAATGCAAAGCAAGCGAATAGGTAATATCACTCAGAGACTGAGTATGTTGGATAGGGTAGAAGGTCGTCGAACAAGCTGAAACACAACAGCGATGCGGGCCATCATCTGAACTAGAACAACTCACCGTATTTGTTGATGGTTGCTTATCCATTGAGTGTGAACTTCGAAGTTCTTCAACGAAAGAGTGGCAATCCGTTTTGGTTGTCTGTAAAGATTCAGGCTGGTCAGAGGCATGTTGCTGATGCGACATCTGCACACTGGAGTCCATAGCGAACATCATCGAAACCATCGACGGAGAACTGGCGGCATAACTCGACATCAACATTGCAACAATGCTGAAAATCACAATCATTAATGATTTAAGTGGATGAGTCATGGCGTACCTTTATCTATGAACTATGGATGTTAATCCTTACCCCTAGGTAAAGGTCAAGAGTATATGACAAGAAAAAAGGATTGGTGCAGCACCAATCCTCTCTAAAATCGTCGATAATTACTCGTAATCTGAAGCGTATGTCTCTTCGTAAGTATGTGAGTAAAGCTCGAACAAGTTACCAAACGGGTCTTCTAGGTAGACCATTTTTGCTGGCTTGCTGTCGTCTTCTGGATGGTAGCGCATCACATCCATACGTACCTTACCGCCAAACTTCTCAACTTTTTCCATCACAGCTTCGAAGTCATCTGTTTGTAGACAGAAGTGGAAGATACCCAAGCGCGAGAAATCAACCTCATGACGTTCCTGACGCTCTTTCATTTCAAATAATTCCACGCCGATGCCATCAGTTGTCACTAAGTGGGCGATGTTGAAACCTTTAAATCCTTCACCGAATACTGCGATACACATGCGACCAATCGCCGTCTCGCGTTCTTCAACAACTTTAGTATTGTTCATCACAATGCTAAGACCTAGAGCTTGAGTGTAGAACTCAACCGCTTGATCCATATCGCCAACCATGATGCCCACGTGATTCATTTTCATAATCTGCTCCAAATACATTTCATTTGTTTGTTTCGATGAGCAGAGTATATGGCGTGCAGAGAATTACTTGAAATTATCATTAATTATAAAAATAATAACAAAACTTTATAATCAATTCTCCACTACTTGGCTAGTGAGTCGTACTCATCCGCCTAGAAAGCAGCTTATTGACTGCCCAGTCAAATCGGGGAACAGCAGCATAAACCGCCGCAACGAATGCAATAGAGCCGACTAAATCGATAGGCCTATGCATACCTAACCACAATCGACTATAGGCAACAGCCACAGCCCAACAACCGAGTAAAGCCGCAAGTGTGTAGCGTTTATTGCTAACAAAGATACCACCAAAAAACGCTAAACAAATCGCCGCAAAAATCGTGTGTCCTGATGGAAATGAGTAGTCTTTTTCGCCCTGCCAGTGACGGGTTCTCCACTCGGTGACTTGTTGCGAAATCTCATCTATCACTTGAGATTTTTGCAAGGAGTCTAGTTTGTAGAAGTGTTCTGGTTTGGGGATGAGTAACTGATACGCGAGCAACTCGGTGTATGGGCGTGGGCTTTCGGTCAAATGCTTTAAGCCCGCTTTAGCAGCAAAACCGATCACCAGAATAATCGCTAGTTGCACCATTTTATTAGTGAATTCAGGATGGTTGCCTATTATTCGCCAAGTGATAAACACCAAAAGCGATAGTGAAAACAAAAAACCTGAAGAACCCGCAGAATCAGTCAGTACGGAGAAAACTATCCCAGTAAAGTCATTCACTTCACTGAGTAGATCAATATGACTCACAATTAACGACATCGGCACGATAACCAGCAAAAATGCCACAAGCAGCACCAGACCATCACGCTTATTTTTCAACAGATTTTTCACGATATAGATTCACAGTAGCACAAGAGGAGAAGGAATAGTAGTTTACTTCACTGGCAGAAATTATCAGTTCAATGTCAAATTGGTGAAAGTTAACTCACCTCCACCAATCCAATACGCTTTGGGGCTTTATCACTCATGCGACTAGCGAACATTGACATGACCACAGAAGAAATGGTTTACAGGGCCATGCCCTTGCCCCACTTTAAGCTGATCTGCGTGAGAGATGGCTTGAGAGATATATTGTTTGCCGAGATACACCGCCTTATGTAGGCGATGACCCTGAGCTAAATAAGAGGCAATCGCTGATGAGAGAGTACACCCCGTGCCATGAGTATTTTTGGTTTCAATTCGTTTGGCGCTCAACACTTCGCTGCTGTTTTGCTCAATCAACAGATCGCTACTCTTATCCGTTTTCTTCAAGTGGCCACCTTTGAGTAATACCGCTTTAGCGCCTAGCGCTTTGAGTGCATCGATCGTCTCCGTCATCTGGCTTTCATTGTGAGGAATATCCCTCCCAGTCAAAGCGGCACATTCAGGCAAGTTCGGGGTAATCAAGTCCGCTAAAGGAAGAAGCTGCTGTTTCAATGTTTCGACCGCCGATTGGGCTAACAACGGGTCACCACTGGTTGCAACCATGACCGGATCCACCACTAAATACTTGGGTTGATAGTGACGAATTTTTCTCGCGACCATCGCGATGATATCAGCGTCCGCGAGCATTCCAACTTTGACAGCAACCACATTAAGATCGGAGAAAACAGCGTCGAGTTGGCTCTCAATATGTTCGACAGGGATAGGGTGAATGGCACTAACACCGAGTGTATTTTGCGAGGTAACCGCCGTAATGACTGAACAGGCATAACTGCCCGTCGCGGATATCGCCTTAATGTCGGCTTGGATACCAGCACCACCACCGCTATCTGAGCCGGCAATAGTGAGTACAATAGGTGGTGTGTCTTGAGAGTGTGGCATTTTGGCTCCTACAACAAGACGTACAAGAACCTATGGCGATAAGCAGAGAGAGCTCAATGAGCCGATTTCTCCATCGAATGCCAGTATGACGACCGAACGGTCGATATACATATAGTTCCCTACGCCAGTGCTAACTGAATCAGGTTCAACGGGTCTCGCTTTGCGATCTCAGCCTTAATCCTATTGGGCAGGCTCCCCGACTATTGGTCACAAATCATAACAATAAACTTTCACCGATTACATCAATTATTTATCCGTCAGATGGAGGGGGCGTCCATTGTGAACTATAGTAGTTTAGCTCACGGGAATAAGGAGAGAATTATGAGCCATGAGGCACTACTATCTCGTTTGAACGAGCTACCAAGGATTCAAAAAATTCTTCAAGAACTGCTAGACATGGTGACCAAAGACGACGTTGACTTCAGACTTCTTGCCAATAAAATTGCCACCGATCAGGTCTTGAGCGCACGCTTACTCAGATTAGCCAACTCTGCGCATTTTGGCGGTAACAAAACGATATCCTCAGTCAACGAGGCACTGGTTCGCGTTGGTACTGCACCGGTGAGAGCGTTAGTTGTGGTTTCAGTGCTGTCAGGGGTATTTCCTAAGCTACCAACCTTAGATATCAGTAAATACTGGGAAGAGACGTTTGAAGTTTCCATTATTGCCAGTAAGATCGCCAATGTGACCGATATGGATGGAGACGAAGCTTTTACCACAGGTATCTTGCACAATATCGGTGAACTGATGATCCATGCGCTGGTTCCAGAACAGGCCAAAATCATCACCGCTCGGGTAGAAGCAGGAGAAAATGCCATCGCAGTTCAGGAAGAGATTCTTGATATCACTGCGCCAACATTAGGAGCTAAGTTAGCCAAGAGCTGGCACTTCCCAGATGTCATGATTGACGCCATCGCCAATTTTGACCAACCACGCGACGCAGAGATTTCACCTAAAATGGCCACCACCTTACACTTTGCCCGTTCGATTCATCGCGATTGGGACAAGTTAGAAAGTGATGAGGGAAAGAGCCGATATCTGGCCGAGCATCCCGACTCACGCTTACTGAATATCTCCACGTCATTTGCCTCGACCATAGATCAATTTCGCGGCAATGGAAAAGCGTTAGCGATAGAGCTCAACGCAGCGTAAATCGTACAGCGAGCCTAGGCTCGCTTCCCCTACCAAAACAATGTGTTATCACCTAAACTAGGTTAGATAATTTTTTGTTATGGACCGTATTGATGCTAAACCCTTCTTGGCTAAAAACATTTGTCACTTTGGTTGATACCGGCCACTTCACCAAAACCGCAGAAAAACTGTTTATGACGCAACCCGGTGTCAGTCAGCATATCAAAAAACTAGAACACATCTGCGGACATGCGTTAATCGAAAGACACAACAAAACATTTGTCGTCACAGAAGCGGGAAGAACAGTCTATGACTACGCCAACCAACTAGAATCTGAACAAAAAAAGATGTTGAGTTCACTTAGCCAAGACGATCCGTACAGTGGTCTGGTGTCTGTCTCTTGTTCGGGTTCACTGGCGTTACTGCTCTACCCTCATCTGCTCAATTTACAATGTAAACACCCAGAGCTGATTCCTCTACTGGAAGCGGCTCCTCACCACAAAATCCTTGCCGACGTCATCAAGGGCGAGGTCGACTTGGGGATTGTGGCAAACGAGCCTACTGATCCACGTATTGATTCACATAAGTTTGGTTCTGAGCCGTTATGCCTGATGCTACCTAAAGAAAAGATGGCCAAAAAACTCGATGAAAAAGCGCTTAAAGAGCTCGGACTGATCAGACACCCTGATGCCGAACACTACTTGTCGCTCTATTTTTCACGCTGCGGGGAAAGCCAACTTGCCGCGATCAATATCAATCAAATCCCGACGACGGGATACATCAATCAACTGAGTCAGATTTTATTGCCCGTCGCGCAAGGACATGGGTTTACTATCTTGCCTAAAAGCGCTCTAGAGGCTTTTCCACTCAAAGAGCAAATCGCCGTCTATCAGCCCAAAAGTGAAGTGATTGAAACTCTCTATCTGCTGACTAAACGACACCGACAAATTCCGGCTCGCTTTGACACCATTAGGCAAGTCATGAAAAATCAGTTGAATTAGTTGAGAGGGATAAAACGCAAAAAGGAGCCACTGGCTCCTTTTTCACGTGTTTTGTACTTTTCATCATTTACGCTTCGAGAACATCTTCACCAGACATCTCGGAGATCAGCAACAAATCGTCTTCATCGAGTTTCATTCCCAACACAGGGACACCATGTTGAACTATCCAACTGCAGAAGAATACGAATACGCCTAAAGCGACAAGACCAAGTGATAGCATAACCAAACCTCCTCCGTGGTTATCAACAAAGTATCGATAACTTGAAGATGTGACTTTTTGAGAAAGATAAAGCAAAAGGCCTACGGAAATACTTAGTTCTATTACGTTTGTCGATTCACTCTTAACGATGGGTTCGTTAAGAGTGAATCGATTTGGGTTCAGTTTATTCGTATTTACTTTGGGAGTTTACTCGATTCTCTACACCTTTAAGTTACTGAGATACCTTTTCAATATAGTGATACCGTACACATGAAGCAACTATATTTAGTGGTGAATGAATAGAAGATCACAAATTTTATGCCTACACATGCATAATTATCGCAAATTCGCCTGTAGCAACACAAAAACGGGGCACAAAGCCCCGTTTTAAAACCCAGTTTATGAGTGTTTATGCGCCAATCACGCCACCATCTTCTCGGGTAATCGCCATAATGGTTGAACGCGGTTTAGTGCTACCCCCACCAGGGAAGTGCGAAGGTGCCCCGTCTTCACCTGGGTGCTGAACACCAACAAACATGGTTTTATAGTCTGCTGAAAAAGTAAGGCCGGTAATCTCACAAGCAACTGGGCCAGTAAGGAAACGACGCACTTCGCCCGTCATAGGATCACCACACAACATTTGGTTGTTACCTTGACCCGCAAAATTTCCTTTGTTCGAGTAATTGCCGTCGGTTTGAATCCACAAGCGACCCGCGCTATCAAAACCAATACCATCAGGGCTGTTGAACATGTTATCTGCATTAATGTTGTCACTGCCTGCATACAGACTACCCTGATGCACTTGTGGGTTACCGGCAATCAAGTAGAGATCCCATTCAAAATTGTCACTGATGTGAGATCCGTTCTTCGGCATCCAACGCACAATCTGACCATAGTGGTTTTCTTTACGCGGGTTAGGACCACCTACAGGCTGTCCCTCTTTAACACCACGATTTTTGTTGTTGGTTAAGGTGCAGAATACATGCTTGTTATCTGGGTGAACCGCGACCCACTCAGGACGATCCATAGTTGTTGCCCCCACTTGCGTTGCCGCACGACGGGCAAAGATCATCACTTCAGCCTGATCCATAAAACCATTCTGCTTTGTTAGCCCATTTTTACCATGCGTAAGCTCGATCCACTGACCTTTACCGCGCAGTTCTTTATCATCCATCTCGAATTTCGCCACATACAATGTGCCTTCTTCAAGTAGGTTGCGATTCGCTTGGTCATTACCCGGCTGGTATGTGTTCTTAGAGACAAATTTGTACAGGTGCTCACCACGCTCATCATCGCCTAGGTACACCACAACATGACCACTGTCATCCACCAATAATGCGGCATTTTCATGTTTAAATCGGCCTAAAGCCGTGCGCTTAAGTGGGGTTGATGTGGGGTCATTCGGGTCAATTTCTACTACCCAACCAAAACGGTGAGGTTCATTTGGGTGCTTGGCAACATCAAAACGCTCATCACTATCGTGCCATTGATACTTACTTGGTGCGGCTTTTACTCCGTAGCGTTTATGGTCAGCGCTAAGATCGGCACTCGCTCTAGTACCAAAGTAGCCATTGAAGTTCTCTTCACAAGTTAGGTATGTTCCCCAAGGCGTTTGACCATTCGCGCAGTTATTAAACGTGCCCAGCGGCTTCATTCCTGAAGGATCCAGCTCAGTTTTCATTAAATCATGACCAGCCGCAGGCCCGGTGAGTTTCATTTCAGTGTTGGCTGTAATTCTGCGGTTTCGCATGCCATTTTTATCCAGCTTCCACTCACCGCCTTTTCGAATGATTTCAAATACCGTAACACCGTGTGCAGCCTGAGCTTTTAACACATCGTCGGCAGTCATGGCTTTACCACCATGATCAAACAGTAGATCGTAATTGGTGTATTCATTATTTACCGCGATAACCGCTCGGTCTTCGCTAATAGGAAATAGGCTCATCCCATCCGTGTTATCACCAAACTGACGCAATTGAGCCTTAGAACCTTGCTTACCACTCGGGTCAAACTCAGGGACATCTGGGAAAATAGGGTCTCCCCACGACAGCAGCGGCGTTGCTTTGTACCCTTTAGGTACAATAAACGCATCGGCCGTCGAAGCAGGAACCGCTTCAAAGTTGAGCAGTGAACTGTCGTTGTTAGCGGCAAAAGCCTTAGTAATTGGGTTTAGTGAAAGAAATGCACTTGCACTAACGGCTGCGGTACCAGCTAAAAAACGACGACGTGATAAACGCGCGTCGATCATTTGGCTGAATTGAGAATCCTGACTGTCACGATCCCACATTGCTGACTCCTTGCTTAAGTAGTTTTTATCTCTTTGGCGCAGATCGTAGATAGTTAGCATGACAAACAAGTTAAGCTATTGTTTCATATTGATTAATAAAAATAGACAGAAAGAGTGAATTTACATTTCAACTTCATTAAAGTGCGCTATGGTTCACTTTTGACTGATAAATAGTGTAATACGTACAAAAAAATGTGATCAAAAACCTAGATCTTTTCAGATTTGGTAGCTACATTGTTGATTGTTCATGAGGAACTACATCCACATAAGCTCATTGAGGAGCATGTTTGTTTTTTAAGTGAGGGATTATCATGAAGAAAATGAGAAAAGCACAATTGCATCGCGTACGCATTCAATACTGGAAAGAGTCGAACAAAAACGCGAGCAAATCATCTTAATGTGCTAACCCACCGTACTAAGCTGGCTTAACCGCCAGCTTTTGTGTTTTTATCGCAATGAAAATTAGGCGGCTCTATGGCTGAAAGGAAACAGCTGAGTTAACTCATGCATGATGCTTTGCGTCTGTTTTGAGTAAAGATGTTTATCTTTATAACCCACCAATTGTACCTGACGCACCTTTCCGGAAATCAGTAACTGACGAATCATACGATTGACCATCTGCACATCCAATGCCGTGCCTTGCTCCAATCTCGAGACTGGGTAGAGGCAAGATAAGTCGATGTTTACTACCACATCATTACAGTGCGCTAAAAAGCTCGCCAACTGATTCTTGACTTGAAAACGATGACTGAAGCTGCATTCTTCACCCGTCATCCAATCACAACCTAAGTCTTCAGCGTATTCTAACAAACGCTCTGTATGCTGGTTAATATCAACCCCTAGGCAGAACAGACGACACTCATTGTAGCGAGCAAGAGCAAAATGGTATGCGCTGCCTTGAACGGGTTCTAGTGACGCCTTGAGTTCAAAGTCTCGACCAATATGAACAATGCCAAGCTCTTGTCTAGAGGAATGCAACAGAGGCAACGAGTGGAGCAAGGTTTCACTGTTATTAGTAAACACAACTGGCAATGTCTCAGTACCAAGGTAACGGCTCAACTGATGCTGGTATTTGGTCACTGGCTGAGCAGTAAGGTTGTAGTGCCCACCATTTAACCAGCTAAAACCATCCAGCTCTTCAATCCACTGATAAATCTCTTCCAAGCTTTGATCGGCCATTTCGAAATCCACCAGCTTCATCGGCTTGAGCTTTTCACTAACCGTGAGAAGAGCTAAACGATGAGACAACATCCCTGTGAGATTTTGATCTTTATTACGTCGAAATAGGCCAAACATATGAATTACCTTTCTGGGGGCAATGCCCTCGCTGCTTGAAGTACGTGAAGAATGATCCTCTGTTGATTTAATTGAACTCGATGAGCAGGAGCCATTACTGAAATTGCACCGATCAGTTTGGAGCCTTTCATTACCGGTGCGCTGATACCAGAAACACCAGAGTCAATTTCTGAGGTGCTAACGGCATATCCCTGATTGCGGATTTGCTCCAGTTCCAGCTTCCACTGTTCGTGGCGTTCTTGTTCCCCAAAATAGCGCAAGATTTTTTCACATCGCGTTGCTGGCATATAAGCCAACATAACTTTGGATGAGGCGCCTCGTAACAGGGGTTGACTTTGACCCTGGACGTAGCTGCAACGAAGCGCCTGCATGCTCTCTTTGCGACTCACACACAATGCTCTGTAACCAACAGGCACCATATAAGCCGCCATCTCACCCGTCTGTTTCTGTAAGCGGTTCAACACTGCGTCAACGACATCTAAGTCGTGTTGACTCGTTTCATAACTGCGCATCAATAGCAGTGCTGCTGGACCGATGATCAAGGTTTTGTCATTTGGACTTTCCTCGATCAGATTCCACTCTTTTAGCAACTTCAAATGACGGTAAAGACTACTGATCGGTGTGCCTAATTGTTCACTCAACTGTTTGGCTGTGATCGGCTCATCATTGACCGCCACCTGCATTAATAGTTGAAGAACTTTTTCGTTAACCTGTCCGCTATTCTGTTTCATAGAGTTCACGCTATTGTTGTAGCGTTTTCGATTGATAGTGATCAAATTGTATTCTTACTTGGTAGGAATTTATAAACAAAATAATGCTACATTTCTTACTATGTGAGAATACAAAAAACTAAAGGCGATCATTTTCTCAGTGCATTTGTCGAACGTCGGTGTGAATAAAAAGGAGCCTCATAACGGCTCCTTTTACTTGTATGGAATAATATTTGGCTATTTCTGCGTAAGGCTAGCACCATGAGTGGCAATCACCTGTTGGTACCAGAAAAAACTCTTTTTGCGTTTTCGTTCTAAACTACCGTGTCCATCATCATGCCTATCAACGTAGATAAATCCGTATCGCTTGCTCATCTCGGCGGTTGAGTTGGCCACCAAATCAATGGGCCCCCAACTGGTGAATCCCATCAGCTCAACGCCATCTAACATCGCTTCGTGAGCCTGAACCAAATGATCATTGAGATAAGCGATTCGATAATCGTCATTGATTTGGCCGTTGTCATCGATTTCATCGCGAGCTCCAAGACCATTCTCCACCACAAATAATGGCTTTTGGTAGCGGTCGTACAAAAAGTTAAGCAGTATACGTAGCCCTTTAGGGTCGATGAGCCACCCCCACTGACTTTTTTCAAGGTAAGGATTCGGAACACTGTCAACGATATTTCCCACCTCTTTGTGCTTAGGATCCGCACTCGCGCATCCGCTGGCGTAATAACTAAATGAGATAAAATCGACACTCGCACTGGCTAACAACTCAAGATCTCCAGGTTGCATCTCAATCTCGATGCCTTGTTCACGGAAATATCTCAACATATAACCTGGGTACTTACCTCGCGTTTGGACATCACCAAAGAATAACCACTTGTTGTTCTCATGCATCGCTGCAATCACATCATCAGGATGACAGGTGAATGGGTAGTTAATCGCACCAAGCAGCATATTGCCTATCTTGCCATCTGGAATCACCTTGTGACACAGATTAACGGCTTTCGCGTTAGCCAGTAGTTGGTGGTGTATAGCTTGGTAAATCTGCTGTTGATTAGCCTCTTCAGCCAAGCCAACACCAGTAAATGGCGCGTGAAGCGACATGTTAATCTCGTTGAACGTCAACCAAAGTTTGACTTTGTCTTTGTAACGTTCAAATACCGTGTGCGCATAACGCTCAAAAAAGGTGATCAATTCGCGGTTAGCCCAACCGCCATAGTTTTCGACTAACGCATAGGGCATCTCATAATGAGATAAGGTCACAAACGGCTGAATATTATGCTTAGCCAGTTGATCGAAAATCTTGTCGTAGTATGCCAGCCCCTGCTCATTTGGCTCTAGTTCATCGCCATTTGGAAAGATACGCGTCCACGCAATAGAAAGCCGTAAGCAGTTGAATCCCATCTCATCGAATAGTTCAATATCCTGCGGATAACGATGGTAAAAATCGATCGCAACATCCTTGATTCCTTCACCACGTTGTTCACGACTTTGATGCGGGCTTAAAATGCCATTTGGCAACATATCAGAAGTTGATAACCCCTTGTTATCAGAGTTAAAAGCGCCTTCTACCTGATTGGCAGCGATCGCGCCACCCCAAAGAAAATTGGTCGGGAATGTGGTCATGTTCAGTTCCTAGTCCGTCGTTTATCTGCCCACCATTGTAGACCTAGCCTAGCCAAACAAATGAGGTCGGGATAATTAATTTATATTTCCTATTTTGTTGGCCTTTTTATGTAAGCTTTTGGCATTTTCGAGATCTTGACGGCACCTTTATCCAACCTCAAGGTTTATGCTTAGATTAGGATATTCACTAGAAGGTCATGTTTATGAACTACAAACATATTCTTGTTGCGCTTGAGCTTACTGACGAAAGTAAAGTGTTAGTCGATAAAGCGGTCTACTTGGCAAAACTGACGAATGCCGAGGTTTCATTTATCCATATTGATGGCTCTCACGGGGAGATTTACCCAGAAGTTGTCGACCTTCAAACCGAGACGAATCATCCGCCGTTTGGTGAGCACACCATTGAACAAATCCGCTCATTTGAATCGTACAGCGCATTCCCTATTAAGCACATCCTGCTTGGCTCGGGAGACCTAGCCGATAAATTAGCGAATACGATCGAAAATAATAACGTCGATCTCTTGCTCTGTGGTCACCACCACGATTTTTGGAGCAAAATTGTCTCTTACTCCAAACATTTAGTCGATGCATCTCCCGTTGATATCCTTGTGGTACCTATCTAGTCCTTTGTTGCTCCGCTTAACGTTGACAACGGGTCTCATAGCGAGGCCCGTTTTTAATTTTTATGCGTTTCTAACCGCCTCCTTGCCACGCTGCATTATGGACAAAAAGTTCCATAGTGATTGGCAAATATCGCTATTTTTCCGTTAGTTATCATGACGTAAATTACCCTCATCAAGAGACGCTGACGGCAATTGGCGCCAATATAGAGAAAGTTAGGAGCCCATATGACTCATCCAATTATCAAAGATTTAGAAACTCGCTACACCGCTAAAAAATATGACGCGACCAAACGCATTTCAGCGCAGGATATCGAAACCATCAAGCAAGCGATCCACCTATCTGCTTCATCAATTAACTCGCAACCATGGAAATTTATCGTGCTAGAGAGTAATGAAGCAAAACAAAGATTTCACGACACGTTTGCCAATAAGTTTGCGTTTAATCAACCACACGCAAAAGAAGCATCACATACGATTTTGTTTGCCCATAACCCACGTTATACCAAAGAGCAGTACAAAAAAGTTGTCGATGCTGAAGTGACATCAGGTCATTTACCAGCAGAGCGATACAACGACATGCTAAATGGCGCATTCGGTTTTGCTGAACTGAATACCGATGAGGCAGGCTACAACGGAAATTGGACGAAAGCTCAAACTTACATTGCCCTAGGTAATACCTTACACACACTGGCACGCTTGGGGATTGCTTCGACACCAATGGAAGGGGTTGATGCCGAGCTAATCGGTGACGTATTCAAAGAAGAGCTAGACGGATACGTATGTGATTTTGCACTTGCAATGGGCTACCACAAAGAAGGTGAAGACTATAACCACGGTCTGCCAAAAGCTCGTTTGCCTATTGAAGACGTTATCACAACACTTTAAAGCATCGGAGCGGATACTATGGCGAAACGCACGATCGTTGCCAATATCACCGCTAAACCGCATGACTCACATTCAGTGAGCCACACAAAATCACAAGGCTTCCTTTAAGGAAGCCTTTTTGCTTCCATTCATCACGCTAATGACTATTTCATCTTGGACTCTAAAAACATGCGCGACCTAACATTTTAGGGCTAGCTCATAACAAGAAAATTATTTTGATGATCTGAGTCAATTTGAAGAGAGGATTAGTTTATCCAATTTATCTAATATTAGGAAAAATAAATATACTAATTGAGGATACGTCATGACATCAGTTTCGCGAGAGCAGAGTCCGGAAAACACACAACTCACCCGCAAAGGTTTCTCCTCGCTGTTCGCTAAAGTAAGTACCAAACTAAAATTGGCGATCTTACTGACCTTCATTGCCTTCTTGTTCTTAGGCTATAAAGGCATATCCGGTATGCAGACATCTGCCAGTTTTATTGAAGAACTGTATAGCCAAGGGATGCAACATACTATAAGAACCAGTCGAGTCATTGACGAACTAAGTAATGCCCGAAGCGCATTGCTACTCTCATTTCAACATGATCCTTCATCGGACACGGCAGCAATGCATGACCACCCTTTGCAGTTCCATATTGATCAGATTCAGACCTCACTGAAAACCTTGCATCATATTATTGATAACGAACTATTAAAGTCCGAGCTTGGCGCAGAAGAAAAAACCGTTGTCACTAATCTAGCAAAAGTCATTGACGATATTACCAACCAAGGTTTTGAACCCGCCATCGCCAAATTGAATTCTGGTGACTTTAACGGCTCCAACCTCATCCTTCTGAATGAGATAAATCCGTTGTTTAACGAGGCTTACAAATTCGCAGAAACCTTTTTCACAATGCAGGTAAACGAAGGTAAAAACAGTTTTAATCAGGCCAATGAAAACACCCGTCACTTTATCGTTGCGGTAAGCGGTATCACACTGATTTCTCTGGTCGTGATCATTGGCCTTTCCACCGTAGTAGTAAAACGCATTAACGCTGCCGTGACCCAACTAGAGACCTCTTCAGGGCAAATTGCCCAAGGGGATCTGACCCAGCGTTTATCTCTGAGTGGAAACGATGAGTTTGCTCGTATTGCTGACTCAGTCAACAATATTGTGAGCAGTTTTCAGCATGTTGTGCAGACCAACCGTGATTCCATCAGTCAATTAGCACGCTCTGCCGAAGAGAGCTCAGCCGTCGCAGTACAGACCAAACAAAACATCCTGACGCAGCAAGCGCAAACCGAGCAAATCGCAACGGCCATCAATGAGTTTACCGCTACGGTTCATGAAGTCGCGCAAAGCGCCTCATCAGCGGCACAAGCTTCTGAACAGGCGGATCAGGCCGCTGAAAGCGGTCAGAAAGTGGTGACGGAAAGTATCGACTTGATTGAAAAACTATCGAGAGAAATGCAAGACTCTGTCAACGCGATGCACCAGTTGGCGAAGCACTCAGAAGAGATCGGCAGTGTGGTCGATGTGATTCAGGGGATTTCAGAACAGACTAACTTGCTGGCACTCAACGCCGCTATCGAAGCGGCGCGGGCAGGAGAACAAGGACGAGGTTTTGCGGTGGTGGCTGACGAAGTACGAACACTCGCCAGTCGAACTCAACAGTCAACGCAAGAGATACTCGAGACCATTCAGCGTTTGCAAAATGGCAGCCGTGAATCGACCCAACGTTTAGAAATCGGCGCACAAAATGCGTTGTCTACGGTTGAAAAAGCTCGTGAAGCAGGCGATGCACTCAATTTGATTAAGTCGAGTGTCGATCAAATCACGGCGATGAATGTCCAAATTGCGACTGCCGCAGAACAACAAAGTCTAGTGACTGAAGAGATAAACACTAACATATCGAGTATCAGCGAAATTTCCAATCAAACAGCGGTGGGAGCGGAGCAAAGCAGTGCGGCGACGCAAGAGTTAGCCGAGCTCACAGAACTGCTTCACCATGAAATCGAACATTATCGCGTTTAATCAAAAGCTGCTGACCCAGATCATCTCACTCTGGGTCAGCGTTTTCTTTTGCAACAAAAATCACAGCAATACCACTTAACACAAGTAACGCTGCGATTACGGAACTCGTTGTAATCGTCTCGCCAAGGCCAATACTACCCGCTGCAAACGCAATAACGGGCACACTAAGTTGAGCGACAGAGGCCTGCAACATCGATATCTGTTTCACTACTCGATACCAAAGAATATAACCAAATCCAGATGCGAAAATTCCCGACAACAATGCCCATCCCACCCCGCTCAGCGTGAGGGTTGCGGTATGAACAAGCCATGGACTCAGCACTAAAGCAATGACGCTCGCCAGTACAAAACCATGCGTAATTGAGAGTGAAGGTGCCGCCGCCGTGCGTCCCAACAACGTAAAAGCAGCCCAACAAATACCGGACAACATCATCAAGATCGCGGCGTATCACCAAAATCACCGCTAAAGTAATTGCAC
Organism: Vibrio sp. M250220; assembly: GCF_036533795.1. Taxonomy (NCBI): domain Bacteria; kingdom Pseudomonadati; phylum Pseudomonadota; class Gammaproteobacteria; order Vibrionales; family Vibrionaceae; genus Vibrio; species Vibrio sp. M250220. The sequence continues at coordinate 24,356 of NZ_JATABI010000028.1, forward strand.
CTGATAACAATCGGATGAAGGTAAAAGACCCCGGATCTATCGCCTCTTCAGCCAGAGCAAAACGACAAAAAAACGAGTTCGCAGCAAAAGCGATCAAAGCCAAAATCAGATTGATTGAATTAGACATGTGCCATCCCATTTAAGTCCAACTAAAGTATATCGGCAAACCATAGGGGCGATAGCAGCATTGATTATGATTAATAGCGTCTAAGTCTAAAGAATCAATCGTCTTGCTCTAGGTCTTCTTCCTCAAACATCGATGAACGTTTGATTTCATATTGATTGAAACTAAAAATACTCGCGCCTCGGACGCGTTTGGTGATCACCTTTTCATCGCCAAACTGAACCGTTACGTGAGTAAACACTTTGTTCTTAGCCTCTAAGGTACACTCAGCCAACGCGACTTCTAACTCTTGATCATTAGTGTCTCGAGCATGTTTCACCTTCTCGAGATGAGCATTGGCTTCCTGCTTGTCTGCCTCTAACTTCTGTTCTTGTTCGGGAGTACGCTCTGACTTGGGCGTTTTTTTGAATTCCAGCTCTTTGCGGATAATACCCATAGTCCCTTCTTGAGCTTGAGTATATTGTTCTTTGAGCTTAGCTTGACGCTCTTTATACATTTGAAAGCGAGCAAAAGCATGCACGTAGGTAGCGGTATCGCCTTCTACACCGAGATTTACGCACGTCACCTTGCCGCCCACTTTAGCAGAGCCACCACTTAAAGTGCCCTGCTTTTCGTTGGCGTCACAAACCACGAGATTGTGTCCACAACGAACTTCATTACCCATACAGTGGACACTAAGGTGAATGTCATTTGCAGCCTGTAGTTCGGCGAACTGCGCATAGTTGGCGGTAATAGAACCACCCGATTTTACGATACAGCTTTTCTTCTCACCTTCAGAAACGTTATGGCCAATGATCCCTTTAGCCACTTCGATATCACCTTGAACTTGGATATCGGCTGATTCAATAAAGCCACCAACCGTGAGATTCCCTGTCGCCCTCACGACCATATCTGACTCGACATTGCCGAGGACGACAACATTGCCCTTGAATTTAACATGCCCCGTCGCCACACCAATGGTAGGGAGGCATAGTGCATCTTCAACCTCAACACCACGCTCTTTGAGAATCGGCATGCCCGAAACGGAGGCAATTAACAGATTGGGATTATCAGGGGAGATCATCGTGCCCTTGCCGACCTTAAACACCGCATCTTTACCCGGCTTAGGTGGAATGACTTTGCCAAGCACCGTCATCCCAGGCAACCCCTTAGTAGCAGGAACCCGTTTCATTAAAGGGTCATTTTGTGAAACATTGATCGTCTCGCCCAAGTTAAGCATATCGACTTTACCATCAACGGAAGATTCTTTAGGCGCGAGAACTTGTTTGGTGGGATCTTTGACCAAAGGAACAAATTTGGCGTCTACACCCTGTTTAGGTTGCTTGCCTTGTGCGACGGCTTGAGTGAACGTCTCTCCAGGTTTCAACTGATGGCTCATGACCAGTACTTTTTTCAAGGCGAGCTTATTGATCCCTTTAGTCACATGCATTTGAGCCAAAGCGTGAACAATTTGTGGGCCTCTGAGTGGTTGCCCACGATAGGCACCAGTGACAACCATACTAGCAAGCATGTCATGATCAGAAAGAACGACTTCGACACAAGCATTGCGTACCTCAGCAACCGTGATGCCAACATAGGCTTCGCTTTTCATCTCTTTTGCGCAATGAATAAAACGAGTGACTTCGTCTTCAAGCACAAATAAGTCTCCAGCGCCAATTGCTGACAACGCTTCACTCAAACCGCGACTGTCAAAATTCTTATCAACCGTGATATCGGGTAACAACTTCGCGATAACTTGTTTGTTATCATCAGAAAAAGCAACAAACTTATCCCACATGCCATTCTGCCTTTAAGTTCCTTCTAGGCCGAGTGTATAAAATTAATCCTCATCACTGTATCAAAATAGTGACAATTTCAGGCATATATCACTACATGATGTTTTTACACTGTAAATAACGTTAGCTAGAGCTCGGAAAGTGATGAGTCGCTTTTAACGAATATACTGCGGTGACACTGCGCCCCTGCTTTGAATACTCTAGTGAATCACACAATTCCGAAGCAAGAACAATACCGCGTCCGTGGGTGAGCGGCTGTTTTTCCTGACTTGAACCATAATTTTTCTGATAATCAAACCCTTCTCCATTATGCTCAAGTTCCATGATCAACTTTTCTTCTTTAGGTAAAAAATTGATGCTGAGTTCTGTCCAAGCACTGTCTTCCAACTCTTTTAGCTTTTCCTCTCGCAGTTGATAGAACAAGAAAAAACCATCAGGCTCTTCTTTTATCGCAGAATCAAGTCTTAACAGCCCGTGCTCAATCGCGTTGGCAAACAGCTCTGAGAGCACAGAACATACCAAGTCCAAATGCCCTCCTCCATGCAGTATGCCTGCCACGAACTTACGCACTTCAATCATCACGGAAACATTGCGCAATACTTCTCCATCTAAGCGTAGCTTAGATTGGCTGGGAATCTGATTGATCATCGTGCTATTTGGCGGTGGTTCTTGAACATTGCCGTTGGAGATAGGAAACCGCATGGCAAGAATGGATAAGTCATCCCCAACAGGCTTGTTCGCAAACTGACGAACGGAATCATACAAGGTTGGGATAATGGCTCGATTTGACAAAAATGCCTTCTCTAAACGCTGCTGACCAAATTGTTCACCTTCCTCATTCATCGCTTCGATAACACCGTCGGTATAGCAGATGATCTGTTGGTCTGGTTCCAATTTGAAATGCACCAAGTCCGATTCAAACTCATGAGGTTGTAGAACCCCCAATGGCATGTGAGTGGAAGTCAGTCGACGGACTATTGAACCATCTCGCTCAATCAAGTAACCATCAGGAAGCCCTCCCCCCCACCAAGAGACTTCAAACCCATTGGCACGTACCTCAAAGATACTTGCCGCCAACATCATGCCCATAGGTAAGAAACGGACTAAAACTTCATTAATCTCCCGAGCAATCTCTCCTAAAGAAAGCCCCTTTGGTGCCATGGAAAAGAACGCACGTGTAGCCGGTATGGCAGAGATTGCGGCAGGTAAGCCATGGCCGGTCGCATCAGCGATCATGACATAAACACCCCCATGAGGACGATTTGCCACAACGATTAAGTCACCGTTAAATACGGTAGATGGGGTTGAGAGGTAATTAATGCCAAAGATACTTTTTACCTGAGAACTCATTTCTATCATAAGATTAGAGAAAATGGACTCAGCGATCGCGTAATCATATCGTACCTGTTCATGGAACTGGCTGAGTTCATCACGATGTTCCATTACTTCATTATGCATCTTAACAATGCGATAGTGCGCTTGAACTTTTGCCAGCAAAACACTCCGTTCGACGGGCTTGAGAATAAAATCATCGCCATATTTCAGGCAACGTTCAAAAGATGCATGATCGTCTAATACTGTGAGGAAAATGATCGGTATATGGACATCAGGAAAAGCCTGCCGAATCTCGCTTGCAGTCGTGATGCCGTCTTTGACAGGCATCATCACGTCAAGCAAGATGACATCAGGCAAGTCATCCATTTCCAACATCGCCTGAACCACGCCTTCGCCATTTTCAAATGTGCTTACAACATCAGAGAGATCGCTAAGCATAAAGCGGCATAGCTCTCTGTTCGTAGCATGATCATCAACAATCATTACATGCATACGACCTCCTCAGCTTTTCATTCAATGACAAACTTCTTGTCGAATCGAGAAATGGTCAAAATCTTTCTAACTTGTGGCAAGGTGTTGGTTATTTTGATCATGCCATCGTCTTGGCCTAAGTAATTATGCATATTGAGCAACATGCCTAATCCAGCACTATCGATGTAATCAACTTTTCTTAGATCTATCGTAAAACGAAACTCTTGTCGGTCGTTATAACAGCGCCTAAAGTCCTGCACCAAATTGAACCCAAAAGCGCCCTCAATCAGTATTGTTATATGTTTCGCCGCAGCGTCTACCTGTGCTTCAACTGACATGTTTATCTCCTTGTGAAATAGTTAGACAACTCAAGAGTTCAGAACAGTTCAACCTCTCCTTCGTCAATGCTTTCTTGAGAAGCCGCTGGAGCACCACGATTGTCAACTTGCTCCTGTAATTCGACTAACGCCAATGTGAAATCATTAAAATCGATACCATTGGTTGTCCACTGTTGGCAGAGCTCAGCAAACTGCTGTAGATAGCCCACGGTTTGCTTGGCGTAATCACCTTGCTGGACAATGATATCGGCAAACTGTAAAGCACGAATTCCGTTATCAACTTGGGCGTGCAACAACTCGCCACTGGAACGGATTTTCTGTACCTCCTGCTCTACAGATATATTTACCTGCTGTACGCCTCGCAACATGTCATCGACTTTTTCCTTCGACTCAATGGCCTCGGTCATATCAATAGAGGCCATTTCACCAACGGTTTTGTTCGCCTCTTTAACCGTTTTTTGAGCCACACTGATCTCAGCTTCAATCTGGGTATTTAATTCTTCTGCTTTCACCGATAAGTTGCGTACCTCCTGAGCCACAACAGCGAATCCGCGTCCAGCGTCACCAGCCCGAGCTGCTTCTATTGCTGCGTTTAACGCCAACAAATTTGTCTGCTCAGACAGGCCTCTCACTTGCTCCAGCAAGCGGAATACGGCATCCAATTTATCCGACATATCATGAATACTATGTACCGCCGAGATACTTTTCTCTGAGACATCCACAAGAGTATCGACAAACTGACGAATGATTGCCTCAGTTTTAGGCAGTACCTGACTAATGTCGCTATCGCTATCACGGCTGCCAAGCAGATTGTCGACCAATTCAGCGGTGATCTGATTTTGCCCCTCCGCAAGTTTTTGTAGTTCAAAGTAGCTTTCGTTGAGAGTCTCCACTGACTCATCCACCACACTTCTCTGATGATCTAAAGGCTCTTTTAGTTGCTGAGAAAGCACCGTAAGTAACGGATAGACTTCCTTAGGTGTGGTATTCACTTGGCTTGGCGTTGCCACCGCTTGAGCACTCGATTCACTGTTATTCATTTGCTTTGGCATGACCAGCCATGGGATTGCCGCAGCCAACACCATCAAAGCAACATGGGCGATAGAGGAGGACATACTCACAGCAATCGACAAGAGCAATACTTGTAAGCCAACAGCGATGAAGTAGCGGGTTTTGATTTTGCTTATTTTTGTTTTCATCGTTCTTCCTTGATGTTGTAAGCCCAAACTATGAATCGCTAGATAAGTAGTGGCATATCTGCTCAGCAACGCTGTTGAGGTCAACCACTGACATTGCTGCATCCATTTCTACCGCGACACGAGGCATTCCCCAAACGACGGAAGAGGCTTGGTCCTGAGCGATGGTTTTCGCCCCCTGCTCTTTCATCCGAAGCATGCCTCTGGCTCCATCTTGTCCCATCCCCGTCAAGATCACACCTATGGCTTTTTTGCCTACCGTTTCTGCCACCGCATCAAACATGACATCAACGGAAGGCTTGTGTCGGTTGACGGCGGGACGATCATCGAGCTGACAGTAGAGGTGAGTACCACGTCGAACAACAACGATATGTTTGTCACCCGGAGCAAGATAGGCGCAGCCATTGGTCAATGGGGCTCGATTAGCGGTGAGCTCCTTAACCTCAATATCACTATGTTCATTGAGACGTTCAGCAAAAGAAGAGGAGAACATAGCACTGATATGTTGGGTAATAATGATCGGGGGTAACCCAGACGGCAACGTAGATAGCACTTGTTTTACCGCTTCAGTTCCACCGGTTGATGCGCCGATTGCAATCACTTCTACTTTGTGATTATGCTTAGGGGCCGCGAGCTTAACGGCCGAATTGTGTGCTGAAGACGTTGCAACATTCGCTCCCGCCGCCATCTTGATTTTTTCGTTAACCAACGCTTTATAGTTCACCATATCAGCCGTACTTTCTACCGCTGGTTTAGGGAAATAATCTACCGCGCCAAGCTCTAATGCCGCCAGTGTCGGCCCTGCCCCATGTTGAGTAAGAGTGGAAATCATCACCACAGGCATCGGTCTTAGACGCATCAAGTTTTTTAAGAACTGGACACCATTCATTTTTGGCATTTCGATGTCGAGTGTCAGCACATCGGGATTATGTTGCTTGATCAACTCTCGTGCTTGAAAGGGGTCTTCTGCCATGGCAACCACTTCTAAATCAGGATCTGAGTTGATCAGTTGTTGTAGTAAAGCTCTGAAGACTGGCGAATCATCAACAATAAGTACTTTAATTTTTCTCATTAAAACAGCTCCACGTCATCGTCATGTGGGCGATGACTTTCCCTATCCAACTGACTGGCATATTTTTCTTCTTGGTGCTGTAGGAGGTGCACTTCTGTAAACGGAATTCTCTTTAACCACGCCCTACCACTTATCGGGTCAAAAATGACTTTCCGAGGTTCAAGACCTCCTAGATCTTGTGCTGTCACATTCATTCCTTCTTGTTGAATGTAATTAAGAATAAATGCGACGTTCTTTTCCCCTATCATCGAGTTGCGCCCTAACATTTGCGCCCCTCCAAAGACCTTCACCTGCAAGGAAGATCGCTTAGCGCCTCTAGCGAGCATGGCATTAAGCAACATTTCCATCGCATAGCTCCCATAACGAGAAGCAGTAGAGACGACCTCCTCTGGATTCCATGATTTGAGCTGAGACTTGCTGTCAAATGGCAACAAAAAGTGATTCATTCCACCAATCCCTTCATTGGCATCCCACATACAAGCCGCGACACACGACCCTAGCCCTGTCGCGATCAACTCGTCTTGCGCTTTTGTGCTATATATCCCTCCTGGTAACAACTTCACTATGTGCTTTTCTTGGGTTGGATGGTAAAAGCGATTGAAGTGACTGTTTTCATATTTTGGTGTTACTAGCCTCGAACTGATCATTGTTATTGCCTATTTTTTTACGTAAATGGTGTGCCCAACATGGTGAAACAGATCAAGGTTCGCAGGGACACTCTCTGAATGACCAATAAAGAGCACGCCATTTGGTTTGAGTTGTTGATAAAAACGTTTGATCAATTTTGCTTGGGTCTGTCTGTCGAAATAGATCATCACATTCCGACATGAGATCAGATCAAAGGGCTCTGAAAAATCCCAACTCTCCAGTAAGTTCAACTGACGAAACTGAATGTATTTTTGCAATCCAATGCGACACTTAATGTTGCCCTGCTGTGCCCCAGTACCACGGACAAAACTCGGTTTAAGATACTTACTCGGTATCGTTTTAATCGCGTCATCGCTATAGATTCCACGCTGCGCATGTTGCAATACTTTGGTATCCAAATCCGTCGCAGTCAGTCTGATATCTTCAAACTGGTCGAACGCCTGTGCCCAATGGAGAGAAGCCACAAAGCTGTACGGCTCCTCTCCGGTTGAACAACCTGCGGACCAAATTCTGAGTTTGCTCAGTCCTTGTTCTCGCCACTCTTTAACAAGTACCTTTTCAAGAAACTCAAAGTGGTGATACTCGCGAAAGAACTGAGTTTTATTGGTTGTCAGGCAATTGATAAAGTTGGCTTGCTCCGACGGGTCCTGCTCAATCATGGGTCGGTAATCGCGAAAACGACGTAGGCCTAGTCGCCGTAGCTGGCGACTAATCCGGCCATAAACCATGGTTCTCTTTCGATCTGAAAAGAAGATGCCGACGTTTTTATGCATGAACCATTGAATAAACTTGAAGTCTTTATCCGTCAGTTCAAACTCACTCTTATCAGCCACCGAGTTTTCAGCCTGAACTAGAACTCTTCCCATTCGTCCCCATCCTCTTCAAGCTTGAAGCTAGAATTGGCAACCTTTGGTGTTCTAATTTCGCGAACATTGTTGTCTCTCACTTTGTCCAACGACTTAGATTCAAAGGTGGTCACATTGTTGTCCGTCGCAAAGAAGTTCATCAGATGCAGCAGTTGCTTGCCTTCGTCTTTGAGTGATTGACTCGCCGCGGAGGTTTCTTCAACCAATGACGCATTCTGCTGTGTCATCTCATCCATTGTTGCTATCGCTCGATTGATTTCATCAATACCCGTAGACTGCTCCTGACTTGAAGAGGCAATCTGTGCAATCAGCTCTGTCACTTTCTCTACGGCTTCTACAATCTCATTGAGCGTTTCTCCCGATTCATCAACCAGACGTGAACCTTCGTCGACTTTTTCAACACTGTCTTTGATTAGGCCTTTGATCTCTTTCGCCGCCGCCGCACTGCGCTGTGCGAGATTACGGACTTCACCAGCAACAACAGCAAAACCACGACCCTGTTCACCAGCACGAGCGGCTTCCACGGCGGCATTGAGTGCCAATAAGTTCGTTTGGAAAGCAATCTCATCTATCACGCCAATGATGTCGGCAATTTTCTTACTCGCGGTATTGATCTCGGCCATTGCAGACACCGCCTGACCAACCACTTCACCCCCTTTACTGGCTTTTTTAGCCGCATCATCCGATAGCTCGTTGGCTCCTTTGGCGTTATCCGCATTTTGGCGCACTGTTGCGGTCATTTGCTCCATACTCGCCGCTGTCTCTTCTAAGTTAGAGGCTTGAGCTTCGACGCGCTGACTCAAGTCATTGTTGCCTTCTGCAATCTCCGTAGAGGCAGTCGCAACGCGAGCCGATGACTGAGTAATTTTGTCAACCATATTGCGTAGGTTAAGAATGGAGGTGTTCACGGCATTGGACAGACGAGCAAACTCACCCGTGTTATCTTCGGGCATAGTGGTGTTGAGATTACCTTCCGCCACCTGACTCATGACATCAATACACTGGCCTAACGGAACAACCATGGTATCGAGTAAGTTGTTGATGCCATCGCCCAACTCTTTCATAAAGCCGTTATAAACGCTGGTATCAATACGTTCACTCAAGTCACCGGCAATGGCTTTTTGAATCAAGGATTCGACCTGACGCTGACCATCTTGCTGTTCAGTGATATCAACCCATTGCAATGCTGGCCCTATGTAGTTGCCCTGCCCATCTCGCATCGCAATACAGGTGAGGTTAAATTCCAATCCGCCGACCGCAATATTGGAGGAGAAAGGGAGGCGATCAGGATTGGTAATGATGTTGCGCTGGTGGCCTGGATTCTTATGGAAGATGTCGATGTTTTTTCCAACCAGATTACTGGCATCAAATCCTGGTAGAACTTTCTGAAGATCACTTTCTCGGCTGCGGAGCAAATTGTGTAATGCAGGATTGAGATACGTAATGATGCCCTCTTTGTTAGCCATCATAATATTGGTTGTCATGCCAGCAACCGCAGAGGCCAATCGACCAATCTCTTCTTCTTTTGCTCGCTCTTCAGTCACATCACGCCACTCAAGCGTATTACCAATATAGTTGCCCTGAGCGTCATTAATCGCAGCAACATTTAACTCAATCTTTAGATCTTTGATGCTAATGTCAGTGCTGTACGGCAAGTTATTCGGATCAGCCAGCAGTTGTCTTTGGTGAGCCGGATTGCGATGGAACTCGTCAATACAACGCCCCACTAACCACTCTTCACTGGCCGTAAATCCTGCCCATACTGAACGCATGGTTGCTTCATGCTTGCTAAACAGATTAATGGTTTCTTGGTTGGCGTAAGTGATTAACAGGTCTCTGTCTATCATGACCATCGCGGTTTGTGCCTGATTCACCGCGGCTTGTAAGCGGGCAATATCATTCTTCTGCTTAAGCGCTTCCGTTACGTCAGACCATTCTAACGTGTTACCTACATACGTACCGGTTGCATCTATAATCGCCCCTACATTCAGTTCAATCTTAACGTCTTTGACCGTGATGGTCGTGGTGTAAGGTAAGTTAGATGGATTGGATAGCATCTGTCGTTGATGACTCGGATTGGTGTGAAACAAGTCTATGCAATAGCCCAGTAAGAACTCTTCGGTTGCTTTAAAGTTTGGCCAAATCGATTGAAACAGAGCCTCATGCATCTTGAGCAGATCAACGGACTTCTGATTGAGATATGTGATATTGAAATCACGGTCAATCATCATCAGAGCGGTTTGAGCTGTGTTGAGTGCCGAGAGTAGTTGCTCCTTCGATATTCCTTGCTCTTCTTCAGGCAGGAACTCGTCGGTTAGCGTGTCCTGCGTTGGTACTACGAATTGAGCCGCAGGCCCTAGTTGTTTATTCCAAAATGCCATGAGTTACCTCTCACTGGTTGCTTCTTCTGACGTGTACTACCAAAACGAATAAACCGCATTCAGATTGGCATTAAGCCCAACTCTCTTCCGCTTGGTTGGGTACTGCTAGCTCTGCCGGATCGAACAAAGCGTCTAAATTAATAAGTACTAAATGACCATTGCTCACCGAGGCGATGCCACGGACATAGCTATGATCAACATCCGAGGATACGTGTGGTGATGGTTTTATCTGTTCTTCAGTCAACGGGTACACTTCTGAAACACCGTCGACAATAATGCCAAGTGGGTGTTTTTGGGTATCATTCAGAACAATCACAACCGTTGTGACACCTATTGTTGCGGGCGTTAAACCAAAGCGCATTCGTAAATCAACAATCGGCACATACTCTCCTCGGATCTCAAGCACACCTTTCATGTACGCCGGGGAATTTGGCACCTCTCTGACGGGGTTCCAACCGCGAACTTCTCGCACATCCAAAATCGGTACGCCGTACTCTTCACCTTCAAGTACAAAACTAAGAAACTCTTGCGTCGCGATCATGATTCGGCCCTCAGTATGCGTTCAATATTGAGTAACTCTTCCGTGTTGAGCAGTGACATCACCTGCTCGCCAACATTGATTAAACCTTGTAGGTAGGGCGTGACCATTGACTCACCGACTGCCGGATAGAGTTCATTGTGTCCGCGACTGACGACATCGCTCACGGCATCAACAACCAACCCCATCAAACGATCTCTTTCACTGTCACTGTAACGAAGTACAATCACAACTGTGGTTGGTAGATATTCACATTTGCCAACCGAGAAGCGAGAGCGTAAATCGATAACAGGAACAATCATTCCACGTAGGTTGATCACACCAAGAACAAACTTGGGAGCTCTGGGGATAGGCGTTGGTCTTTCCCAAACACGGATCTCTTCAACATCTTTGATTTCAACGCCATACAGTTCATGCGCCAGTTCGAAACTCAAAAAATCCGCGCTTTCACTTACTTCATCACCCATGCTGTCGAGTAGCGCTTCCGCTTGTTCAGCAATATTTTTTTTCGCGACATCATTCATTCCAACGGAACTGTCCATGTCTGTGATTACTGCATCCATATCGTCTCCTTACGCCGCAATACCGTTGTGAGTGACTTCGGAAGAACGATTGAGGAAGTTCGTGATTAACCCTTGGATATCGAGAATCAAAGAGACCGAGCCATCTCCTAAAATCGTTGCACCTGAGATACCAGCTACCTTGCTGTAGTTTGATTCAAGGCTCTTGATCACCACTTGCTGTTGGTCATGCAATTCATCAAGCAACAAACCCACTCGATTTCCAGCGGCCTCTACAAAGCAGAGAATGCGTTGCTCTAGTGCTCCACTCTCCCCCATCTCCAACTCATCTTGGAGACGTAAAATAGGAATGTTTTCTTCGCGTAATCGATAAAGTTCAATGCCACCAGAAGCAATCTTGATACAGGCAGGATCGATTTGAATTGATTCGACAATCGTCAGCAAAGGTATGACATACACCTCTCCCGCCACTTTGACTAACTGGCCATCAAGAATGGCTAATGTGAGAGGTAAACTAATCGTGAAACAACTTCCTTCACCCAGCTTAGATTCAACCTCGATATGTCCGCCGAGCTCCTCAATGTTGCGGCGAACAACATCCATTCCGACTCCTCGTCCAGAAATATCGGAAACTTGTTCTGCGGTTGAAAAACCCGGCGCAAAAATCAGATTCATCAGCTGTTTATCGGAATATTCGTCGCGGCGAGAATCCGCAGCCAATACACCTTTTTCTAATGCTTTATCCCATAACTTGTCACAGTTCAGCCCTGCACCATCATCTTTAATCTCAATCACTATTGAGCCACCCTGATGGTAAGCATTCAACTCAATGACACCGACCTCCGGCTTTCCGCTTGCAAGTCGCGTCGATGGTTGTTCGATTCCATGATCAATACCATTTCGAACAAGGTGGACTAATGGATCGACAATGCGCTCGAGGACGGTTTTATCGAGTTCGGTTTGCTCACCTTTTATTTGTAGATCCACCTGTTTCTCAAGACGACTCGATAGATCCCGCACCAAACGCGGGAAACGGCTGAATGCAAAACTCATCGGTAACATACGAATATTGAGTACGTTTTCTTGCAAGTCTTTGCTATTTTGCAGCAGTTGATCTAGGCCTGTTTTGAGCTTCTCTAATTTCTCAATCGTAAAGTCATTGCCAATTTCAGTGAGCATGGACTGGGTAATCACCAATTCGCCAACTAAGTTAATCAGGCTGTCGACTTTGTCTATGTCGACACGGATAGAGCTCACACTGGAATCCGATTTTGCCGCCTTTGTCGATTTCGCTTCAGTTTCTGTTTTCTTTTCGACGGCCTCAACTTGAGGTGCTGTTTGAACAACATCGCACAACGCACCACTAGCATCACTCAATTCATTGCTACCAATGCGTTCGACGGTTAAGTCACATTCATCTTCAACCCACTCGAAAATCTCTCGAATAAGCTCCTCTTCAACCAATCCGCTGATAGTGGCATGCCAAGAGAGATAGCAAAGTTCGGACTCCAAGGCTTCAATATCAGGTAGTTTTGACGTGTCGACATCTATCACACAAGACGCATCCAGTTCAGTCAGCTCACGGAGAATCCTTAATGGATCGTTACCACTAAAGAACATCTCCTGATGCGGAGTGAATACGATTCGCCAAGGCTGGTTACTTTCGTTGGCAGGTGAGCTTTGCGTTTCGGCTAGCTCAGCATTTGATGACTGAGGCTCTATTGAGTTCTCATTCAATAAGGCAACTAACTTGAGACTTATTTCTTGCTTGAGAGCGTCATTCACTTCACTCCCCTGTTCATGACCTTCAAGCATGCTGTGGATACAATCACCGCTTTTCAGTAACAGGTCGATCGTTTCGGCACTGAGACTACGTTGATGATTGCGGACGAGATCGAGGTAAGCTTCAACGCTATGAGTGAACTCGCTGATGTCGAGCAGATTAAACGTTCCTGCTCCCCCTTTGATTGAGTGAGCAGCACGAAAAATCGTATTGATTGACTCATCTTCTACATGGGTAGGATCCAAATTGAGCAACACATCTTCAAGCACTTCAAGATTTTCACGACATTCCTCGTAAAACATCTTGCGTAACTGTTCCATGTCTAAAGCCATAATAACCTCACCAATTGACGTTGCTATGTGAGAGAAGCGTCGTTTAAATCACACGTTTTAATGTTTTTAGGAGTGTGTCTGGATTAAACGGTTTTACTAACCAACCTGTCGCTCCAGCCGACTTACCTTCTTGTTTCTTGTCGGCACTGGTTTCCGTGGTCAGCATTAAAATTGGAATAAACTTGTATTGCGGTTTTTCGCGTAACGCTTTAACCAGCTCAAATCCACCCATATTTGGCATATTGACATCCGAAATGACCACATCGAATTTCGCTGAAGTCACTTTGCTTAGAGCGTCTCGCCCATCGTTTGCAGTCTCTACGTCATAGCCAGCGTCACGTAATGTGTGACTGACCATTTGGCGAATAGACACAGAATCATCCACAGCTAGTATTTTAGTCATGTTGCGGTTCTCCAACTTCACTATTGATATCAAACTGATCGTGCAGTCCTAATGTATTAATACCCTCGATTAGTAATGGAGTAGGTTTTACTAGTCGAATATCGATCTTATGGGATTTAGCGGATAAGAATAACGCGGTCAATGCCTGTAACCCCGCAGCATCAACGCGATTGACCTGTGAAGCATCGATATGAAGTTGATTGGTATCTTGAGCAAGCCAAGCCTTATAGTCATTGGCGCTATCGAGCACTGTCGAGATGTCCAATGACGCAGGTAATAAACAGTCCATGTTTTCAACCTTCACTTTATTATTATTCCTAGCCGATATTATCCATATTGCTTAAGATGAGTGTAGGAAGGAATAATTAATGCGCAAGCAAGTAAAACTAGATAGTTTGGGTGAGAGTTTGATGCAGAGAGGCGATATAAGAACTTTTCTCTTTAAGAATTAATCAATTACATAAGTTTGCACAGTTGGATAAATTTTCACAATTTTATCCAATGCCGTTCGAAAAACGACATGCAAAACTCTGAAACGTTTTCGATTTACAGTGTAAACACCAACGCGGTTTACACTGTAAATGGCTCCACACAGAACCGCTTTTACAGTGTAAATTTTGTAGATTTAGTGCGAGTAGAGAGAGTTAAGTGAGTAACTCGCCTAACTGCTGACGAAAAACTTGCTCTGCCTGCTTCCTGCCAGCAAAACCAAATTCAGCGATACAAGATGACCAAGTGTTTCGTTGTACCACGAGGCGTATGAAAAAGTTGCTGACTTTGCCTGCCAATGAAGGGGTATCTTGCCACCAAGAATAGAGATGGGGAGCGACGCTTTCGTAACTTGCCCCGCCTAAGCAATACCGCTCGATCAGTGGGTTGAAGCTAGGTTTATCAACGGAAGCATCTTTATTTGCGATTAAACTACGGACGAGTTCAATCTCAAGTTGAGCAAACAGAGTACTCAATGAATAATCGAAGCCATGAAAAAACTGCGTCCTCGCACTATTAAGCCAATCGACATTCCCTTTCACCATCACAAGAGAGTGCGTTCCACTCGCTTGATCACGTTGGCTGCCCAGCCGAACTGACGCAAAACCGCAGCGATGCCAAAATTGAACCAATTCACTCGTCGCCCCAAAGCTGGTGGAGTAAAAGTCATAGTCGCTATTGTGTATCAACTGACGAATCAATTGCTGTCCAATCCTTTTTCTTTGACCTTGAGGATGAACAGCAATCCGCATGATACGTAAGCTCGATTGTTGCGCCGCTTCAGTGATGCCAAGCTGGTTTGCTAAAGTTGTCGCAACCAAATGCCCTTTTGGTCGACGCTTACCCATGCAAATCTGCTCAAGCAGATCACTCGTCAACTTACCCTCTTCAATCGCTAGAATACATCCAAGGCAGATATCACCATCGAATGCGGTATAAAGGTGAATCGCATCGTCAGCGAGTAACAACATCAGGTCATTCGGTGAAGTTTGGTAGTGAGCGTTGACCAACAAAGCGAAACAGTTGTTAAGAATCTCAGGAGAAGAAATCAGTTGACGCTTGTCTACCCGCTGCAAGATAGGGTCTTGAGCATGACTGGAAAGATCCATCAACTCACTATTGAGCAGAAAACTATCGAACAACCACTTTTCTAACGGGTCATCAGTCGCCCATCTTATAGGCTGTTGCAGATGATAAAAGGACGTTCCTGGGCGTTGCTGTTTAAGCCAAGTTTGAAACTTTAAGCTAAAGCCACGACCACAACCTTCATAGCCATGAATCGTCGTTGAAAAGACGGCTCGATGGTATTGTTCTACCATACTTTGCAGCATAGGAATTGGAATCGCCGAGGCTTCATCAACCAATAGACAATCAAGCTCAGTTTGGTTGCGTAATAACTCATCCGGCGCAACAAACTCAAGAATCGACTGCTGAAAGCACAGCTGGTTGTTGTCCATCTTGACGCCATTCAATAAACGACTGGCATGCTCAAAAACAGGTTGAACGGTTGCGATACTTGGCGCGGTAACAACGATGCGTAGAGTGCGAGATTGCATCAGTTGAGCCGCAGCTATGCCTAGGGCACTACTTTTTCCGCGCCCACGATCAGCGGTCATCACTAATGGTCTCTTTCGGTGACCTTCCACCACTTTGATAATTTTCTCTATCGCTTGTTGTTGGTCTTGATATGGCTCGAAATCACTGACCTTAGTGCTAGGTAGTTGGGGCAACGATTGATCTTGATGGAGCTGAATCAGTCCATCCAATGCGTTCGCCAACCACATTTGGTCAAGACGCTCTCTGTCTTCTTTGGCGGTGACGATAACAATCAGACCGCCTCCTCGAACACAGCCTGTTGCGGCGGTAAAACTGTTGGCATCAAAGCCAGCACGAAAATCACAGATCAGCAGTTGGCACTCTTGCCCCAACAACTGCTGACCCTTATTGAACTTAGCGAACCGACTGACTTCTACTGAAGCATCGCCACCCAATTGATAGATAGCCGATGGATCAACTTGGCTAGCAACCTCGACAAGACATTGCTGTTGCCACTCATCGCTTCCACGAACAACGACACCAAAACGGTGATTACGCTGAGTGGCAATAACGAGAAGCTGAGAAAAGTAGTCGTGTATGGTTTTCATGCAATAGGTACTGTTTCAATCGTATTTATCTGCCGACATTATGACATAAAAAAAGCCGCCCAGAGGCGGCTTTATTTGACCAAACATTGTCATCAATTCAGTTTGCTTGCAACAAGATCCAGGATCTCTTTCATCAACGCGTCATCAACTTTCTTTAAGTTGAGCGTTAAGTTGCTGCCTTTACGACTGTAACTTGCACGACCTTTTACTAGATCGGTTTTACTTACCGCCGATTTCTTACTTGGCGCAAGCTCTTCAATCCAAGCTTCAATGGTTTCAGTCACCTCTTTGGTAATACGAGCCACACCTTGAGACTGGCTTCTCTGCCATACAAAACCGTCCTTAGAGCGACACTTGTCTAGCAGCTTACTCTGTTGGCTCTGCTCCAAACCATTAAATTGCTTGTGCAGTTTCACGATAGTCGGACGACCAAGTTCGGCAACGTTAGGGTAAGCTTGCAGCAATTCTAACGGCAAATCGGCAGCCTTAAGAGCACCACTGACTAACGCTTCACTGCACTGGAACATTTTTGCCAGTGCTTTCTGATCGTCTGCTTCACCTTTTTCCAGTTTAGCGAGCATCTCCTTGCCTTTTTCATACAAGGAAAGTGGCTTGTGCGCGTTCGCAACGTCAGACAGGAACTTAGCATGCTCGGTACTGATGTTTTCGCCAACGTAAATAAGGAACTCTTGCCCAGCTAAGATACAAGACATGCGACGACGACTACCATCGAGCACTTCGATTTTTCCGTCTTCGCGCTTGCGCCCAACAGCAGGATATTGCTGGCCACGTTCTTTAAGTGTGACTAGTACATCTGATAGCGCGTGTTCATTTAAGAACGCTTGCTCGCGCGCGTTTTCTGCAAAAACAACGGTCTTATCGCTCACCTGCTCTGCCGGGATACGAACTAACTCAAACTCGACCTTCTCTTCACCCGCAACCGACAACTCAATGATTTGAGCTTTCTCTTTCGCCGCTTGCTGCGCTTCTTGTGGAGTCGTCACATGGCGCTTATTCGCTTTACCAAATAATCTCGCGTTTAAATCTGAAGTCTTAATTGCCATTTTCTACTTACCCCTGATTTAGTGATGACCAATGACCATGAAGCACACGCTCCAGTTCTAATGCACTCTTCTGAACCGCATCTTGCGCCGTCGCTAGTGTCTTCTTACCGCCTTCAAAATCACTGGTTGTGAGATCGAAAACTGTGCTGTAGGTATCAGCACACGTTTCAAATGCGCGGCTACGCGGAATCGTTGCCATCATCACCTGATCACCAAGTAAATAGTTCATCTCGGTAAGAACTGCGACTTGCTTCTTGTTGTCATCTTCGAACATGGTCGGCATCAGACGAACAAATTCTAGCCCCTGCCAATCTTCTGGGAACATTTCATAAACGGTCGGCAAATGCTGGAAAAAGTTAACTGTCGATGCCCAGTCTAGTCGTTTCGCAGCACATGGGATCAATAGAGCATTTGACGCGTACATCGCATTCCATACTAATGGATCCACATGTGGCCCGGTATCAATCATGATCACATCAAAATCGTCGGCAATTTTATCAATCAACTTTTCTTTCAGCAGCCTAACAATATCCAGTGATTGATTTTGTGATAGGTGCTGCCACGCTTCCGCGTTAAACATGGCATCTTCAGGGAACGCCGAAACCGTTTTTAAGTTAGGATACTGAGTCGGCAACAACACGTTTTTGTGTAAGAACTCATTGTCGACTTCTACCCCCTCAGGCACGTTATCAAGCATGATATCGACAGCTGAGTAAATGTTGTCATGATCAGTCAGGCTAATCTGTGGATTTAAAAACAGACGTAGTGAACCCTGTGGATCTAAGTCGATAAGACAAATGCGGTAACGCTTGTCTAAGTTAAGCGCCAAGCAAGCAGCAAGATGAACCGCAGTCATCGACTTACCGGTACCACCCTTCTGGTTCTGAACATTAATGATCCACGGTTTATTTTCGTTATTTTTCTTACGTTCATGAAACTTCGGGATCCCCGCCGCATCCATCAACATATGTGCTTCTTGCAAAGAAATAGAGTAATGGTTGGCGTTGTTCTTAGTGAATTGGTGACCAGACTCTTCCAACTTGCTGATAGCATCATCAAGCTTACGGCGAGTTAAACCCGAGCGAGTTTCCATCAATGCTTTTGACATTGGTGGGAAATGCTCATCGCTACGCTCTTCCAACACAATTTCTATACGATCAGCTTGAACCTGAGCGGTTTTCTCAGCGAGCTGTATGAGATTCTCAATCGTATGTTCTCGTTTCATTTGCCAAATTCCGTTATTAGTGACTGAAAATTATTGTACAGCATTTACAACAATAAACAATAAAAAGGTGAACGTGCAATTATGGATGCGAATCACATTAAATAGAAATATGACATTCTATTTAATGCCAATCAGCAAAAATAGGTCAATTTGTTGTCAATTTTTGTCTCTATACGACATCACAAAGCAACACAGATTAAAAGTGTTACAGCATCACTTATTTACAATGTAAAAATGTAGGCACTAAAACACAGATGACATTCACTCGGAACGATTAAGATCGCTGTCTAATTTACGGTAGGTGCAATTTTGACTTTCAAAGTGATAACAAACGAGAAACTTTCATTAGGCAAGGGCGACAGATATATGGAGCTAACCATTCGCTAGACGAGTTCCGTTTCGAAACCATGATCAAGGAATATCTGGTGATCATGCTTTCAGGATATTTTTCCTACCTAGGAACAATGATCAAGGCGTTGAGTTGCTAAAAGCATGATCGACATTTTTGATAAACGATTGATCTAAGATCGGAACAATGATCAAGTAGTAGGAGTCTTCGGAAGCATGTAAATTTGTCACCAATTTACGGACAAATGCAGATGGACTAAGACTTGGGCTAATATAACGAGGTGAAAATCGCAATATTGACCGACAACTCAATAATTGGACGAACTCGCCTTCATTTCATGATCATGCTTTCGCAACCCTATTTACTCATAACCCAATGTGGATAAGACAGTAAACATGAAGCTCGACTTTCAAGATTGGCGTTAAAGTGTTCAATTTAACGATTTCAAGATTGTTTCCTTGATCATCGTTTCGCTAAATTGGACAATTATTAGCACTCGATGAGCAGAGGCAAATGTCTTTGTTTACTTCAGCTTGTGGATAAGGTGTGCAATTATGATGATCATGCTTTCCTCATTGTATTGATCATTTATTCGATGCTGTGATGATCATCGTTCTAAGCATTTTTGATCATGCTTTCAAACACTTAATGATCATGCTTTCGCTATTTACATGATCATGCTTTCAGCCGACAAAAAAAATAGTTCTTATAACACAATTACTTACAAGCAAATTATCGGCCAGATCAATAGATCATATAATCAATTAAGATCATATTAATCAAAAAGATCAGTTATTTAAGAGCAACAAGTTTTTCTTTATTTATGATCTTTTTTTCTTTATTCTTTCGGAACTATAGCGATATTACGGCTAGTGTGATACGGATCTAATAATGAGCTCAGAAGAAAAACTACTGATCAAAGCGCCAAGAAGCCACAAAGATGGGCACCTATTTGAAGTGTCGGAAGTCGCGGTTAACTGGATTGAACAATACCAACACTTTAAAGGCGTTACGAAAAGTATCGTTGAACTTCTTAACTTAATCTCTTTACGAGGCTTTAGCAGTAAAGATGGTTTAGTCTCGACTACTGAGCTTATTGATGCCACAGACGGACAAGTCACGCGAGCCGCAATTCAGCAGCGTCTGCGTGCAGCCGTCAATATTGGCCTATTTCAACAAGTTCCAGTTCGGTTCGAAGAAGGACTAGCTGGTAAAACAATGCTGCACCGCTTTGTTAATCCAAACCAATTGATCTCTGTACTCGGCGCCACAAGTCTAGTGACTGAATCCGTCAAGCTGAGTGAAAAGCAGAAACGATCAAAAGCGTTAGCTCAAACGCAAGTCAATAAGCGCTTGCTCAATGAGCATGGTTTGAATACGCCACCAGCAATGAAAGATGAAGCGGATCAGTTTGTTGTTTCTCCCACTAACTGGGCTGGCATTATTGACCAGGCGCTAGCGCCACCACGTACGCGAAAAAGTTACCAAAAGAGCATGGTGTCGATCTCTGGTACACGTGCTGTGATCGAAACACGATCTTCTAAGAGCATCATGACCGTTGATGATCTGATGACTTTGTTTGCACTTTTCACGTTAACCGTGCAGTACCATGAGCATCATCAACATCAACATCAATACCAGCTAGATGGCACTCATGTACCGAATAAAACGCCGTTGTACATTACCGATATTCTCTCACTACGTGGCAAGAAAGATAGCGGACCGGCACGCGACTCAATTCGCGATAGTATTGATCGCATCGAGTTTACCGACTTTCAGCTACATGAGCTTACAGGTCGATGGCTAAGCGAGAACATGCCTGAAGGCTTTAAGAGCGATCGTTTTAGATTTTTGGCCCGTACCATCACTGCATCGGAAGAAGCCCCTACAGAGGGCGCTGACGGCGAAATACGCATTAAACCGAACCTATACATTCTTGTCTGGGAACCGTCGTTCTACGAAGAGCTGCTTACTCGCGATTATTTTTTCTTGTTCCCGCCTGAGATTCTTAAGCAGCACACGCTGGTTTTCCAGTTGTACAGCTACTTCCGAAGCCGTATGTCACGTCGTCATTCTGACGTGATGCTATTGAGTGAGTTAAATCAAAAACTGGCGCGTAACATCGAGTGGCGTCGCTTCTCAATGGATCTGATCCGCGAACTCAAAAAACTGTCAAAAGAGAAGGGGAGTGACGAGCTATTTGTCGTCAACCTTTGGGGTTATCATCTGACGATCTCGGCGATGATCGACAACGACAAAGTCAAAGATTATCAGTTCGATATTAAATGTGATGCCGAAGAAGTGCTCCGCTACTCTCGTGCTCGAACGACGAATGCTGGCAAACGTAATATGGCGCCGACGCTGCCGAACCCACTGCGCAATGAGATGGTGTCTAAACAGCAGCTCGAAGAGATGTCGCAGATTATTGATGGCGAGTTCGAGCCTATCCAGCGCAAAGAGCGTGCACCACGAGGAAAACTTGGTCGTCGAGTGAAGCAACGCAAGCACCTGGTAGAGATCAATGCTGATGAAATTACCATTACTCTATCTAAATATACCTCATCAGAGGCTCTAGAACGCTCTATAACAGCTTTAGCGGCGATGACAGGGCATTCCCATAGCTCAATCCAAGAAGAGTGTCTGGAGCTGATTGACAAGCTTGATTTCTTACGCGTAGGTGATCAGGCCGTTCCATACGAAACGTTGAGTAAGATGGTCGAGCTCTACAACAGCCAGAGCGAGAACAAGCATTTATCCATAGAGCGATTAATTGCTGGATTGGCTGTGCGCAGAAAAGTGTGTAAGCAAGTCTTCGAAGGTCATCTGGATGAAACAGTATTTAGAGCCTTGGATGAAGTCGCCGTTTGAGCCAACGACCATCAATGAAAACACCTTGTTACACACTCGACTAACATTAAGACAAAGCTACTACATTCCTTTGACAGAGCACTGACAATGTATCTCTTCGAGTTGGATAGTATTTATCCCGAATAGACAACCTTTTGTCCTTTCTGATGAATGAGGGACAGAATTATCCCTGATAGATTGGCTCATATTGTTACATTCATTCTGAATATTTTGCGAGTTCTCTGGACTCGCTTTTTTTTGCCTGAATTTCCACTGTGGCACCTTGATCATTGATCCGCGTTTTTTCGCTCAATCCTAATGAAACGATGATTTACCTTGATCATAGTTCCGATCTTCATTCCATTGTTGTTGTGCCATAAAGCGAACATGGTTTTCGATCAACTGGTGTGATTCTATTTGCCAGCGTCGACTTATCTGTTGTGTACAGAACTCAAGACTTACCACGACCAGATTTTGCATTCTTTTCATACACCAATCTTTAAGCTCAAGTTCACTTTGATAGTGGACGACGACTTGCTGAAACTTACTGTAAGCAAATTGTAGGTACTGATAGGCTTTATCGGGTGAACGCTCTCGTTCTTGTTGAAAAAGGCGTAAGCATCCGTCGAGCCAGCACGCGATGGCTTTACTTTGCTGCACGGAAATGAATGGTCCCCAGATTTGATCAGGAGGAGAGAGGATCAGGGATTCTAGCTGGTTACCTTGATCATGCTTTCGATTTTGATACCAGTATTCGATCTGTGTAAGCCAGTTATCTAATGGATTCATCGAATTTTCACCTAATCATGTACCGTGAAATCTCTAGGTGTGATTAGTTTGGTTCATGATGAGGTCATTTGGCAAATCACCACCGAGGTCATTCGATGCGAAAACAGACGTCAACGTGCCAAAAATGGAGTGCTATTTTTGTAAGCAGTAGGAGGCGAAGGTTGGGAGCATAGGCAGTAAAAAATGAGACCGAGATCGCCCAACTTTCGTTAGGGGTAATCTTTTAAATGTACTGTGAGACTTTTGGTGGAGCAAAAACTATTTATCGAATTAACAGTAAGAATGTAGGAACTATTAGCATAATCACATTCTGAAGCTAAAATTCTTAACAAGGGGTGAGAGGTTTTGCTACAGATTAGCTGTCCCTTACATGGTTTGTTCGGAGGTTATTATGTCCATTAATTCTATTGACCATGATGATATGAGTAAAATTGCTGACAAGTGGGACTTCACGGAAGAAGTTGAGTCACAGAAGCCTGTGAAGGGCGTTAAATCCGCAGAAGCTCGTCGTCGTATTGAAGCATTAAGAGAGATTCGAGAAAGCGGTTTAACAATCGAAGAAGCCAAAGAGCTTGGCATCTTGCACTAGTCAGAAACTCTATCTCGAATACTTAAGGGTGGCGTAGGAAAGCCACCCTTTATTTTTTTCGCTAATTTTTGAGCGATTCCTCTCGCCATAGTGCGATTCCCTCTCTACATTCGCTTTTGGTGTGGTATATTCCCCCTCCATATTTTTACAGATTTGAGCTTTAATATGTCGATCAACCTGTCTAACCTCTCGGCTAGCGAAAAAAACAAGATAGAGCTTGATAAGCAAGCATCGTTTTTGGTTTGGAAACTCCGTGAAGCTAAAGCTGGTCCAGATGAAATCGACCAGACAGCAGCAAAGATCACTGATGACGAAGAACAAGCCTCATTTTTAGAGTCTGTAGCCAAATATAAACGAGTAATGGGTGTGGCATAATCCACTCATTTCCTCAGCAAGTGTCAGAAATTGAAAAGCTCACACGTTTTGCTAAAATCCTTCGCAATAAATTGAACTAGAGAGAACATCCCGATGGGAAGAAGTTTTGAAGTGCGCAAAGCCTCAATGGCAAAAACTGCAGGCGCAAAAATTAAAGTTTATTCCAAATACGGTAAAGAAATTTACATGTGCGCGAAAAACGGTGGCGGAGACCCAGACATGAACTTGTCTCTGAAACACCTAATCGCAAAAGCGAAGAAAGACCAAGTTCCTGCACACGTTATCGAAAAAGCGATCGATAAAGCGAATGGTGGTGGCGGTGAAGACTACGCTCCAGCGCGTTACGAAGGCTTTGGCCCTGGCGGCACTAGCGTAATCGTTGACTGTCTGACAGACAACGGCAACCGTACTTTCCAAGATGTTCGCCAATGTTTCGTTAAAACAGGTGCTAAGATCGGCGTTGAAGGTTCTGTTTCTCACATGTTTGATCACCAAGCTGTATTCCAGTTCAAAGGCGATGACGATGAAGTTATTCTTGAAACGCTAATGATGGAAGACGTAGACGTGACGGATGTTGAGCTTGAAGACGGTGTAATCACTGTATTCGCTCCTCATACAGAGTTCTTTAAGACTAAGACGGCGCTTAACAGTGCATTCCCTGATCTGACAATCGATGTCGAAGAGATCACTTTCGTTCCTCAAACTCACACTCCAGTAGCGGGTGAAGACGCTGAGAAATTCCAGAAGTTCCTTGACCTTCTAGACGATTGTGATGATGTTCAGCAGGTTTACCACAACGCTGAACTGTAATCTTTACCGTTGAAAAAACCGAGCCTTAGTGCTCGGTTTTTTTATGCCTGAGAGGTGGATGCTTGACCCGTGAGCCAACTAGAAAGTCGGCGAACTTGTGGCAGGACAGTCAGGTTGAGCGTTAACGCTACTGGCCACGCAATAATAAAACTATCGAGCCATATAGCAGGCCATTGGTGATTGAAGCCGAGTTTATACCCAGATAGTAGTCCTGACATAATGACCGCCATTGTCAGCGACGATAATAGCGCCGAAACCCAAAATTGTTTGCGATTCATAATTTATGCTCCTGTGCTTGTTGTTTTGCTGTAAATGAGGATATAACTATCCAATAGTGAAAAATATAAGCAGGTTTAGAAGTATGAATTCCATATTTGGAAATATTGATGATCTCTATCTGTTTTGCAGTGTGGTTGAGCAAGGCTCGTTACTCGGTGCTTCCAAGACTTTACACATCCCCGTCTCGACCATGTCACGCCGCTTATCCGCGCTTGAGCAGCGATTAGGGATGCGTTTACTAGAGAAGAAGGGCAGAGAACTGGTTGCGACACAAAGTGGCTTAGAAGCCTTTGAGTCGCTTCGTAGCGGTATGGAGTCGATCGAAAGTGGCTTTAGCCAGATGCTGAGTGAAACTCAAGAAGTCTCTGGCACGATTAAACTGGCCATTCCGCACAATTTCTATCGTGCTTTTGTTGGCGAAGTCGTCGAACAGTTTTTGGTTGATTATCCTAAGGTGATGTTAGATCTGGTGCTCAGTCAGGAACAGGCCGTCCCCCAAACGGATCGCGATCTCCTCATCACTTTCGATTTAGCGGATATGGATGACATGATCGCTAGGCCTTTGTTTACTGCTCATCATGGCTTTTTCGCTAGTCCAGAATATTTGGCGAAAGTAGGGCGAGTGGAAAGCCTCAGTCAGTTAAACCAACTGAATTGGGTCAGTGTTGATCATGTCGTAGATATATCCGTCTACCAGCAGCAGAGTTTGGTCGATGTTCTTCACATCAAGCCCAAGTTGATCGTCAATGACATACTTGCGGTATGCGGTGCAGTTGAAAAAGGGTTAGGTGTTGCCTCGCTGCCGTTTCGACATGTCCACGAGGGAATGAATATGGTGCGAGTGTTACCTCAATACCAGCGCAGCGCTAGGCAAGCGTACTTGGTCTATAAACAGCGACGTTATCAGCCCAAGGCATTGAGTTTGTTAGTGGAAAGATTGATCGCTGGTGTCGATAAGATGCAATCGCGAGCGCATTTTACACTGTAAACTACCCTGCGTAAGTCGGGAGAGAAGGACATTAGATGGATAGGATTGTCATCGCTACAGGGGATCGCTTGAACTGGCGCAGCAAGGTATTTGGTTTTATAGAGTAAGGCTAGGTTAAATGTACACGGATGGCAGTGGATCAGATCGCGTGACTGTCTTGCTGCTAACCTTCCTGTTAAACGTGGCGGTACGCCTGAGGAGGTGGTGCAGGCTATTGCAGGGTTGCTTTCTGACCAAGCTTGGTATGTCACGGGGAGATGTATTGCCTGCCGTTAATATTAACCACAGGTGGTTTCCAATGAACCTCAGCGTCAATGGTCCCTCCTGCTTCAACGCCTGCGAATACATCCACTTTTGCGCCTGCTTGTGCAGCAGCAACTGGGGATCTCACTCCTGTATCCGCAACTACCC
>NZ_JATABI010000029.1:0-50471 GCF_036533795.1 Vibrio sp. M250220
TACATGAAACAGTAACTCGGAATCATCAATGCAAAGCAATGTGGCAACTATTAAAACGGGTTCGAAACTTTATGGATAACATTTCATCGTTTCCCAGCGGTGGTCATGGAGTACAAAAAGTGAAGCATAATTAGGATCAGCTATTTAGCGGTCTTGTCAGCTTTATACTTCAAACCTTGCCAAGTACCTATGTTGACTGACGGTACACTACAAGGCGACAAGCCCACACAGGGGTCATCGCCTTTTTAGTCATCCAAGATGCTGCCTTTCACGCAGTACATACGTGGGCGGGTGTTGTCGGGCATCGCCCAGTAGCGAGGCGATTGTCATCGTCTAACCAGTGCAATAAATAGCCGCCCCTTGTTTTCAAGAGAAGTGTCCCCCTGCGGATCGCGGGTGCGTGCAGCTTTCTGATGGTACAGCTAACAACCTGTCCCAGTATTTACATAATGCCCCAAGTAATTAATGCTCTGTGGGCAGGGTTGGTGTGTGGCTAAATGGCATGAATTAAGGCTTTGCCCATACTGCCCCAAAAGCCCAAGTATGTAAGTACCGAAAGCCATCTCACAACGAAAAAGTCTTGCTCAACTAGAACACCACAACACTTTTATGCGCGTAAAAGTGTGTAATGCAAGTCGAGCACTCGTCCATGCGTTTACTGAGCTGGAAAACTCAGCGGTTAGAGGTCTACACAAAGTGACTTAAAAGGTAACAATCTGTAGACTTTTGGGTGGGCTTACAACCTTTCAATCAACCCTCAATCAGCTTTTTGCTAACGTCATTTGGCCAGCCTATCGCCTCATCGTTTAAAGCAAATCACTCAAACGATTTAACAGTGCTTTACGGCTATTATTCGCCACAACAAAGCGCTTAAAACGTTGTTCAAACGCTGCTTCATTCGCTTTGAACTGATAGGCTTCAAACAGCTGATGCAGATAGCGTGACGCCGCATCGTAACCACTGGCGCATGTTCGATCCGCTTGCTCTTGTGATTGCTGCCAGTAGTGCTCACGCTGATTGTAGATATCCGTCAACGCTTTTTCTTTTTCCGCTTTTTCGATGGCTAATTTTTTAGCGAGTGCTGCGGCTTGCTCTTGCTGTAACAGACTTTGCGCTTGCTCAATGAAAGGAGAAATGACGGCAGGGGTTAACCAGTATTGATAGATCTCGTCTATGTTGGCAGGTTCTTTTCGCGTCAGCGCTAAGGCTTGGTGACGGGTTAGCTGGCCTTGCTCAAACAACGTGCGTAATAGCGTGTCTTTCTCTGCTTCCGAGAGATTATGGCGCCACGCATCAAACGTAAGCTGAGTTTGTTTGGCTTGGTGACTGGGTTGTTCGGTCAGCACCATGGCGAGCGCCTTAACCAATGCTAAGGGAATATCATACAGTACCGCAAAGGCCTGCAACTCTTCACTGAGGTGTTCAAAATCGAATTTAATCAACGGCATTCGCTCAACGTCATCATTAAATTCAAACGCTTTGAGCCACATGAAGTACACAAGGCGCCAATCCCCTTGCATTAACCCACTGCGTAAAGCAGCTAAATGCAGGAAAAAGTCGTCAGCATCTTCATCGTCAAAATATTCGTCATACTCCTCGATGGAAAAAATCAGCAACTGCCACTCATCGCTTTGATGCACATAAAGCCCATCTATTGAAAAGCCGAGTAACACATCTGGAAGCGTTCCAGCTGGTAGCTTGATGTATACATCGATTGAGCCCCAATCGGCATAATAAAAACCGATATCGAAGTATTTTACCATCAACTCAGAAGGCTCTGCCTTTAAGTCACTGTAGGTGTAATACACCTGAAAGGACGTAGCGCTGATCTCGGCACGGCTTGAAATCGATCTGAGTGCTTGGCGTGCTTTAGCATCTAAATACCCATCCAGACGCTCGAATTTATAGTATTGATATTCGCTCACGAAGACCTTGCTATCTATTTATTGTGAATTGAAAAGTTTGTTTTAATAAAGGCAGTACCTGTACCGTTCTACCAATAAGTTCCGTGTTTAAAAAACGTCTTGGATCAATGCTCACAAATCCCCAAAACTGTAAAAATCGCTCAATAAACCGTGATTCGATGAGCATGCTTAGGTTTCTTTCCGGCGAGAAGTAATTATCTGCTGGGAAACCCTGTTGCGTATGCCCATCTAACTCATCATGGTTGTCGTCCATATAGTCTGACATTGAAGCATCGAACAGCGTTTGCGCTTCTAAGCCCAAGGTTGCTAAATCAATATCCGCATGCGTGGTGGCTGAAAGCTCAGACACCGGAGAAAAAAACAGCGCTCCCATGCCTTTATCACCGACAAAGGCTAACCTATCCATCGCTGTTAATTGATTAGGCAGAATGCCCTGTTGCCGGAAAATACGATCTTGTAACAACATGCCCCAGCCATCGGGCAAACAATCTCCAAATACGCCATGTACACCTTGATGCGGCGCTTTAGGTGCGGCTTGAACTTGTGTGCTCGACTGCAAGGTAAACGGTGATAAATTGCCAAACTGCTGCAAATAGCTGTCTGCATACTGGAAAAAACACCTTGCCGATTCTGCGCCAAGACCCCAACAGATATCTGTTCACCTGAGCTTAGCGTACGAGTAACATTAAGCTTCTGAATCGGTTTAAAACTCATCTTTTAGCACCTCATCGATACTCGTGGGTATAGTGGCGCGCTCTTTGTTAGGCTCAGTGAGTTGATAGAGCCTATCTAGCGAGTCAAGTGTTTGCCAAAGCAACAACAATTGGCGAAATGAAATTTGCCCGGTCAACTCAAACTTCTTAATGGTGGCCGCAGGTACACAGCTTCGCTCAGCAAGCGCCGCTCGTGACAGCTTTGCCTGCTTTCGTAACTCGCGCAAATAAGCTGCATAGGCTTGGCTGACGTCGGTATCATCAAGTAAGGTAAAATTCATCCGCAAAGACCAAATGGGTACAGTTATATCCATTATAGCGAAATAAAACAGCAAATGGATATTATTGTATCCATTAGCGAATAGCAACCAAGACCAACGCCAGCGGTTGTGATAAAACGTCTTGATGGCATCATCTAATTTGTCAGGTTCGGTGAAGTCAAAACAAACGGCTCCGCCAATCTTCTCCGGCAGTTGCTCTATGGATTCAGCATAAACAATTTGATCAAACTCAGTGGTTTGCTGAGGCTGATTTCCAATCCAATATAGGAAGGTAGTAGAAGGCAGACATCGTCTCTAAACAGTAGTGGAAATGCGTGTGGTGCATTTGTAAACACATAACAACCGAACCTTGATGATCAGACTAAGTCTAGCTCACAGTCTGAGAGTCTATCGTGAAATATACTTTAAAGAACGTCGTACCATCACTAAATTAAACTATTGGTGTAGCGGCAGCAAATTGTGTGACGGCAGATTAGGACACAAGAAATATCTCACATGTGAGACATGCGATTATTTTATATTTGCATACAAAAATTTAGCTTTTTTGAGATCTTAAGGAAGCAAAAACGTAACCTGAGACTTACGCTTTCACAGCGCTAGAAGCATAGATGTTTGCTCCTAGCCTGAGGATGCAAGAGATGAAGAAGTGGATTAGTGTCTACTCATCCTTCTCTTCTGTCGTGTGATCAACATAAGGCCAATAGTGATGACCAACTCGAATCACTAAAGTGGCAGCTGCTAGAATAAATGCAGCAATAGAAAGCCAAACAACGAGAGTCGCATCAAGCTCCTTCATACCTAATGTGATGTAACGAGCTATTGCCATCATAGCAATGTATATAGGATAGCGTACAGGGATCTTACCGTTCATCACGAATTGTTTCACCATAGCCAGTACTTCTAGATAGATGAACATCAATAGAATGTCTGTCAGTAAAACACGTTTCTCAGTAAAGACATGAACAAACTCTTCCACCATAGCAAACAAGGTCGCTAACGTTATCGCAATCAAGAGGACAGCTTCTAAAACGTGAAAACTCTTGAGAAATGGTTTACTGAAAGATTTAGGTAGATTGGAAGGCATAACCTCTTTTCTCGATAAGACACTAAGTAGAAAGCAGTTTATCACGACGGTTAATAAATTGTGCCAGATCGTGTTCATCCTTTAGTTGATTTCTAGCACCCCAGATTAACGCCATACTTAAGCCACAAATCAATAAGTCCAAAAGCCTAAAACGTGCATGAAGCCTTGGGGTTTATAAGGGCGGTATTAAGGTCTGCTACTTGTTTCTGAATGATAGATTATGCTACTCTTCGCCTCCATTTTTCTGGCCTAAATTTAACCACTTCGGTGTTTTAGTGGGTCAGTGCTATCTTTAATATGTCAGTCATTAGATACTGACGGTCATCAAACCAAATATGGAATCGTCCCTATGGGTAAAGGCACTCTCTATATCGTATCTGCACCAAGCGGTGCGGGAAAATCTAGTCTGATTTCGGCCATGCTAGAAACCAACCCAACCTACGCGATGAAAGTGTCGGTATCACATACAACTCGAGGTATGCGTCCAGGTGAGCAAGATGGTGTCCACTATCACTTTGTACAAAAAGAGCTCTTTGAAGAGCTGATTGAAAAAGGTGAGTTTCTAGAATATGCAGAAGTATTCGGGAACTACTACGGCACCTCTCGCGTTTGGATTGAAGACAACCTAAAAAAAGGCATCGATGTTTTTCTAGATATTGACTGGCAAGGTGCTCGTCAGATCCGTGAACAAATGCCATTGGCAAAAAGCCTATTTATCCTGCCACCATCAAATGGTGAACTAGAGCGTCGCCTTAACGCGCGTGGTCAAGACAGCGATGCTGTGATTGCCAAGCGTATGGCAGAAGCGAAGTCTGAAATTTCACATTATAGTGAGTACGACTACGTGATCGTTAATGACGATTTCGACAACGCACTAATGGATTTTAAGGCCATCATTCGCGCAGAAAGATTGAAGCAAGACAAGCAAGCTGATAAATATAAAGGCATGCTGGATGCTCTTTTAGCTGAATAAGTTGTAGTTTCGAGCTTCGAGTTTCGAAAAGATAATAGTTCCATTAACCAATAGGCGAGAGTTTCAACAAACCAGTGGCTCGTAACTAGTGACTAGCATCTAAGCCACTCTACCTGTATAATTTCTCGTCATTCAAAATTTAAGTTAACTAATTTGGAGTTCTCATGGCACGCGTAACTGTTCAAGACGCTGTTGAAAAAGTAGGCAACCGTTTCGACCTAGTTCTAATTGCGGCACGCCGCGCTCGTCAAATGCAAACTGGTGGCAAAGATTCACTAGTGCCAGAAGAGAATGATAAGCAAACGGTTATCGCTCTGCGCGAGATCGAAGAAGGTCTTATCACTAAAGAGATCCTTGATGCACGTGAGCGTCAAGAGCAGCAAGAGCAAGAAGCCGCTGAACTAGCCGCTGTTAGCAGCATCGCTCACAGCCGTTAATTAACGCTTCTCTATAACAACTATCTTCCGAGCCTAAAATTTGTATCTATTTGATAGCCTCAAAGACGTTGCCCAAGAATACCTAACAGAGCCTCAAATTGAGGCTCTGCGTCAATCTTATGTGGTAGCGAAAGACGCCCATGAAGGGCAAACCCGCTCTAGCGGTGAACCATATATCATCCACCCTGTTGCTGTTGCTCGTATTCTGGGTGAAATGCGCCTAGACATCGAGACGCTACAAGCCGCTCTGCTGCATGATGTCATTGAAGACACTGAAGTCACCAAAGAAGAGCTCGAAGCTCAATTTGGTAATACGGTTGCAGAACTTGTGGATGGCGTTTCTAAGCTTGATAAGCTTAAGTTTCGCGATCGCAAGGAAGCTCAAGCAGAAAACTTCCGTAAGATGGTGCTTGCCATGGTGCAAGACATCCGCGTTATTCTCATCAAACTCGCTGACCGCACACACAATATGCGCACTTTGGGCGCGCTTCGCCCAGACAAAAAACGCCGCATCGCACGTGAAACTCTAGAAATCTACTCTCCTCTGGCACATCGCCTTGGTATTCACAACATCAAAACCGAACTCGAAGAGCTAGGCTTTGAAGCGCTCTACCCAAATCGCTATCGCGTATTAAAAGAAGTGGTAAAATCAGCGCGTGGTAACCGTAAAGAGATGATTCAGCGCATCCACGATGAGATTGAAGGTCGCCTCGAAGAGGTAGGTCTGAACGCGCGTGTATTTGGTCGAGAGAAAAACCTCTTCTCCATCTACAACAAGATGAAGACCAAAGAGCAGCGCTTCCATACCATTATGGATATTTACGCATTTCGTGTGGTCGTTGAAGATGCAGACACTTGCTACCGAGTGCTAGGTCAAGTGCATAGCCTTTATAAGCCTCGCCCAGGACGTATGAAAGACTACATCGCTGTACCAAAGGCTAATGGCTACCAATCCATTCACACATCAATGGTTGGCCCTCATGGGGTACCCGTAGAAGTGCAGATCCGTACTGACGATATGGACCAGATGGCGGATAAAGGTGTCGCTGCGCACTGGTCTTACAAAGGCAATGGTGAACGTACTGGCACAACCGCACAGGTCAAAGCACAACGATGGATGCAAAGCCTATTAGAACTCCAGCAAAGTGCGGGTAACTCTTTCGAATTTATCGAAAATGTAAAATCAGACCTTTTCCCTGACGAGATTTACGTCTTTACACCGAAAGGCCGTATTGTCGAACTTCCTGTCGGCGCAACTGCGGTAGACTTTGCTTATGCTGTACACACTGATGTGGGTAATACTTGTGTTGGTGCACGTGTCGATCGCAATCCATACCCGCTTAGTAAATCGCTGAAAAACGGTCAAACGATTGAAATCATTAGCGCTCCAGGTGCTCGTCCGAATGCTGCATGGCTAAACTATGTGGTAACTTCTCGCGCAAGAACTAAGATCCGTCAGGCTCTCAAAACCATGCGCCGTGAAGAGTCGATTACGCTTGGTCGTCGTTTACTAAACCACGCTCTTGGTGAACGCTCTCTATCGGATGTAAGCGAAGAGAACATCGCTCATGTTCTCGGTGACCTAAAAATCGCAACAATTGAAGATTTACTTGCTGATATTGGTCTGGGTGAACTGATGAGTATCGTTATTGCCCGTCGACTGTTAGGCGATGCCGATGAACTTACTGAAGTTGATAATGGCAACAAGAAAAAGCTGCCAATCCGTGGAGCTGAAGGCATCTTGCTCACCTTTGCCAACTGTTGTCACCCTATCCCAGATGATCACATTATTGCTCACGTATCACCTGGTCGCGGCCTCGTGGTTCACCGTGAAATGTGTCCTAACGTACGTGGATATCAAAAAGAGCCTGACAAGTACATGGCTGTTGAGTGGTCGAAAGATTACGATAAAGAGTTCATTACCGAAGTGACGGTAGACATACAAAATCGTCAAGGCGCATTGGCAGAGCTGACTAACGTTATCTCTAAGACCGGCTCAAACATTCATGGTCTGTCGACCGAAGAACGAGATGGTCGCTTGTATACAGTCACGGTATTGCTCACGACCAAAGATCGCGTCCATCTTGCAGGAATTATGCGTAAGATAAAAGCGATGCCACAGACGCTAAAAGTTCGTCGACGTAAGAACTAAGACTCCGATTTGATTATCCACTGCCCTTGAAATCACCGTTTCAAGGGCTTTTGTTTTGTATAAGATTATGAATTTAGAACGCTACAACCGCATCCAACAAGTACTTAAAGCTCGTCAGTCTGACCTGACTCTGTGCCTTGAAGAAGTCCATAAGCCCAATAACGTCTCAGCGATTATTCGAACCGCAGATGCGACGGGCATTCATAAGATTCATGCTGTCTGGCCAAACAAAATGCGAACACTTAGCCATACTTCAGCAGGTGCACGTAACTGGGTAGATGTCGAAACCCATGATTCAATCGAGCAAGCAATCAGCGAGCTTAAATTTCAAGGAATGCAGGTTCTGGTGACCAATCTGTCCGAATCAGCGGTCGACTTCCGTGACATTGATTACACCAAGCCAACCGCCATCATTCTGGGCAGTGAGAAAGTAGGCGCTTCTGAGCAAGCTAAGGAAATGGCCGACCAAGACATCATCATCCCTATGGTTGGTATGGTTCAGTCGCTCAACGTATCTGTCGCTAGTGCCGTCATTCTCTATGAAGCACAACGCCAGCGCCAAGCAGCGGGTATGTATGACAATGAAATCAGTTCCGTTCCTGAAGAAACCATCAACCACCTGTTATTTGAGCGCGGACACCCTGTGCTCGCGAAAGTAGCCAAACGAAAGAAATTGCCTTACCCGCCTCTTGATGACCAAGGGCAGATTGTCGCAGATGACGAGTGGTGGAAGGAAATGCAGAAGAAGTAGCGAGTAGCAAGTAGCAAGTAGCAAGTAGCAAGTAGCGAGAAAATCTTGGGAGGGTTGACATTGCATGCCAGCCCTTTTCCCTTAAATTCAGATAATTAGACTAAAAGATTAGCCGGCGCTGCCTGCAATTTTCGACTCACTCACCACAAGCTCCTTTCGAAGGACGAAGTACGATCTCGATTCTCGGAGCGAAGCGTTCTAGATTCTCTCAGGGCGCAGCCCGATCTTCGCCCTTCATTTTTTCCTGTACAAAAACACAGTCCAATGGTTAACTATTAATGCTGATAGCCTTACTAACCGATTGAATAACTTAGCGAGCTTAGTTATGTCCCAACTCTTATCTGCCATTCCCCTGACTTCACTGACTGGCGTCGGTGCCAAAGTCGCAGAAAAGCTTGCTAAAATAGGACTCAACTCCGTCCAAGATCTGCTTTTTCATTTACCTTTGCGTTATGAAGATCGCACCCGAATCTATCCCATCGTTAAATTGCATGCAGGCCTATGGGCAGCAGTGCAAGGAACCGTGATGAGTGTTGATACACTGTTTGGGAAACGGAAAATGTTAACGGTCAAAATAAGTGATGGAAACGGCACAATCACCCTGCGCTTCTTTAATTTCACTGCGGCGATGAAGAACAACTTTAGCCAAGGTAAGATGGTTCACGCCTATGGAGAAATTAAGCGTGGAGGTTACGGTCTAGAGATTGTTCACCCAGACTACAAATTCTATGCACCCAATCAAACGGCTGAAGTTGAGCAGACTCTGACCCCTGTCTACCCGACTACAGATGGCCTTAGACAAATTACACTACGTAACCTAGCGGATCAGGCGTTAGAGCTACTCGATAAAAGCGCCGTTCAAGAGCTGCTTCCTAGCGGACTCTATGACCATCAAACAACGCTAGCTCAAGCACTTCACACCATTCATCGACCACCTCCAAGTATCGATCTGGAGCAATTTGACCAAGGTAAACACCCTGCACAAATTCGCCTCATTATGGAAGAGTTATTGGCACAGAATCTCTCTATGCTATCTGTGCGTAGTAAAGGACAGCAGGATGCGGCACTACCTTTACCTGCCAGCAATAAGTTCAAACAGCAATTACTTGATCAACTGCCTTTTTCACCCACCAATGCTCAAACACGTGTCGTACAAGAAATAGAACAGGACTTAGAAAAAGCACACCCAATGATGCGCTTGGTACAGGGAGATGTTGGGTCTGGTAAGACTTTAGTTGCTGCCCTTGCCGCATTACGCGCACTTGAGCATGGTTATCAGGTTGCGCTAATGGCACCAACGGAACTGCTCGCGGAGCAACACGCGCTCAATTTTGCCAACTGGTTGGAACCGATGGGCATAAAAGTCGGCTGGCTAGCAGGAAAACTAAAAGGCAAAGCCAAAGAAACTGAACTGGCTAAGATCGCCAGTGGAGAAGCACAAATGGTCGTGGGCACCCACGCTCTGTTTCAAGAACATGTGGCATTTGATCACTTAGCGCTTGTGATTATTGATGAGCAACACCGTTTTGGTGTTCACCAGAGGCTTGAACTGCGTGAAAAAGGCGCCAAGCAAGGCGCCTATCCGCATCAGTTGATTATGACGGCTACGCCTATTCCACGAACTTTAGCCATGACCGCTTATGCGGATCTAGAAACATCAGTCATCGATGAACTGCCTCCAGGTAGAACGCCGATTCAGACCGTAGCGATACCCGATACGAAACGCGATGACATCGTTAATCGTGTACGAAATGCCTGCCTCAATGAAGGTAAACAAGCATACTGGGTCTGTACCCTGATTGATGAATCTGAGGTCCTTGAAGCACAAGCGGCCGCGGACACCGCGGAAGAGCTACAACGAAAGCTACCTGACGTAAAAATTGGCTTGGTACATGGACGAATGAAACCGGCAGAAAAACAAGCTGTGATGCAGGATTTTAAAGACAATAAGCTCCATCTGTTAGTGGCAACTACAGTCATTGAAGTTGGTGTAGATGTGCCAAACTCAAGCTTGATGATTATCGAAAACCCAGAACGTCTAGGTTTGGCCCAACTTCACCAGTTGAGAGGCCGTGTTGGACGTGGTAGCGTCGCAAGCCACTGTGTTCTGCTCTATCACTCACCACTATCGAAAACCGCTCAAAAACGCTTAGGTGTGCTTAGAGAAAGCAACGATGGGTTTGTGATTGCACAAAAAGATCTGGAAATACGCGGTCCAGGCGAGTTACTCGGGACCAAACAGACAGGAATGGCGAATTTCAAAATTGCCGATTTGGTACGAGATCAACGCTTAATCCCCGAAGTTCAGCGTATCGCACGCCATATTCATGACAACTATCCCGACAATGCCGCCGCAATCATAGAACGCTGGTTAGGAGAGAGGGATGTGTATTCGAAGGCGTAAGAGAAGAGCTACGAGCTACGAGCTACGAGCTACGAGAAGTTATCGTAGAGAGTAATCATATCAAGCTCTCCTTCTCGAAGCTCGCGGCTAGAAGCTTGAAACTAGTCTTTAACTTGCAAAATCTCATCCCACGGTAGGCTCTCATCACCTAGCACGATAAAATTCGGGTTCTCTAATGTATCTCGTTCGTTGTATGACAAGGGTTCAAGGAGCGTACTTAAAATTCTTCCCCCCGCTTCCTCAACAATACACTGAGTGGCCGCTGTATCCCATTCACCCGTCGGACCTAGACGCAAATAACAATCCACAGCCCCTTCAGCAACTAAACATGCTTTAAGCGCAGCTGAGCCAAGAGGAATCAAATCATAGTTCCAACTACTGCTCATTCGATTGGTAATACGGTTAATATCCTGACGGCGACTAATCGCGATCGCAATTGGACTCGCCTTACCGTCATGTTGATGAGCCTTAATACGCACACTTTCGCTAAGATCCGGGATCTTCCACGCGCCTTTGCCTTGATAGGCGTAATAAGTAACACCTGAAACAGGGCCATAAACCACTCCCATAACGGGCTTATGGTTCTCCACCAGCGCAATAATGGTCGCAAAGTCTCCACTACGGGCAATAAACTCTTGTGTACCATCGAGTGGATCCACTAACCAATAGCAATTCCACTGTGAACGCTTCTCCAGACTAATGTCTGCCGCCTCTTCTGATAAAACTGGGATATTAGGGGTAAGATCAGACAGTTTCTCTACAATCAGCTTATGCGCGGCGATATCTGCGCTGGTAACAGGCGTCTCGTCACTCTTGGTGTACTCTTCGTACTCTTTTTTCTCATAAATATCGAGAATCAATTGCCCTGCTGAACGAGCAATCTCTATCACTGCAGGTAAATGATGCGAATAGTCTTCTGTTATTGGCATAAAAAATCCTTAGCGCTCTACGTATCTGCTTCCCTGTTGTCTAAATTGAAGGGGCGTTGATTATGGTTTTAGTCTTTGTAGAGCCAGCAACAACGCAGTAATACTCCGCGCTTCACTAAAATCGAGGTGCGTTAGCAACTCTTCAGCTTGTGCTAAAGGCCAACGAACCACTTCTAACGGTTCAGGTTCATCACCTTCCAATTGCTCTGAGTATAGATCCTCTGCAATGAATAGGGTCATTTTGCTGGAGAAATAGGATGGGGCAAGCACCACCTCTTTTAAAGGAGTAAGTTTATGAGCACCAAAACCTATTTCTTCTTTCAATTCACGCACAGCCGCTTGTTGCGGTGATTCGCCAGCATCAATCAGTCCTTTCGGAAAGCCAAGCTCATAACGCTCAGTTCCTGCGGCATACTCACGAACAAGTAAAATATCCCCTTGCGCTGTCACAGGTACCATCATCACAGCATTGCGACCACTAGGTTTCATTCGTTCATAAGTGCGCGTTTCACCATTACTAAAGCGGAGATCTAACGCTTCAATTGCGAATAATCGTGATTGCGCGACCGTATTCTTGGCCAGAATTTCTGGTGGAGTCCTTTTAGCCACAAGCTTGATCCTATGCAAAAATTGAAGTTCTTAATATATGAGAAATTAGTCCGCTTTGAAAACAAAAAAAAGGGTCAGCTCAACGGCCAACCCTATGTATTTCATTCGGTTTAAATAACGTAATTAGTAGTAAGAATGCTCACCACGATCGTGTTCCGTTGCATCACGTACGGCAGACAATTCACCTTCAAACTGTTGTAGCAGTTCTTTCTCGATGCCTTCTTTAAGTGTTACGTCAACCATTGAACAACCATTACACCCACCGCCAAACGCAACAATTGCAATGCCATCTTCGGTGATCTCAACAAGATTTACGTGACCGCCGTGGCCAGCAAGCTGTGGGTTCACTTGTGTCTGAATGACATACTCGACACGCTCAACGAGCGGTGCATCATCAGAGACTTTGCGCATTTTAGCATTAGGCGCTTTAAGAGTAAGTTGTGAGCCCATTTTGTCGGTGACAAAATCGATCTCTGCATCTTCTAGAAATGGAAGACTTAACTCATCGACATAAGCAGAGAAAGCGTCAAAAGCTAGCTCAGTATCCGTAGCTTCAACGGCTTCAGGTGGGCAGTAAGAAACACCACACTCTGCATTCTGGGTTCCAGGGTTAACAACGAATACACGAATATTAGTGCCGTCAGGTTGCTGTTCCAATAGGTTAGCAAAGTGTTTTTGGGCAGTTTCAGTAATAGTAATTGTATTTGACACGACGAATACCTGAGTAATTTTGTAGGCTATTAGTTGACCATTCTACTCCTGAAAGCTGAGAGATCTAGCGTTTTAGTTAAATTCAGCTAACTTGCGGGTTCAGGAGTCCGACAGATGCAGTAAATATCAACGGTTTTGACTCCGGCTTCAAGCAGTAGTTTGCATAAATGATACACTGTACTACCTGTGGTGAGAACATCATCAACAATTGCCACATGTTGCGTGAGGGCTTGTTGACCTTGCAAAGCAAACGCATTGAGTAAGTTCTCTTTTCGTTCAACTCTACTTAATCCTGCTTGCGGTGGTGTTGCTCTTAATCGCCTAAAAAGAGGTTGATAAGATACGTTGAGTTTGCGGGCTATCGCCTGCGCCAGCAAATCACTTTGGTTGTAGCCGCGCACCCAATAACGTCGCCAGTGCATCGGCACACTGGTCACTAGTTGTGCTGGTTGTTCAATTCTTGCCGCCAGCATAGAAGACAATTGACCACTCAACCAAAATTGCCCTCGGTACTTATAGCGATAAACGTAATTGGATAGGGGAAACTGGTAATCTCCGACGCAATAGACTCGTTGCCAAATGGGTGGACGCTTGAGGCACTCACCACAAGCTAACGCCTCGGTAACCATAGGCAAACCACAACGCAGACAACGTGGTAAAGGCTCAAAATATTGGCTGCAATGTCGACAGACACCTTTAATCTCTGTCGTCGAGTCCACTTCCAGCGAGCATATACCACAATACACAGGTAACAGGTCCGCGATGTATTTTCCTACCCTTTGCGCTAACATACTCCAACTCCAAACAACGACGACATTCTAATTGTGGCGATAGAGTAAGGATTTTAGGGATGGAAAAAGTGGCAGAGACTGAGAGCAAAACCGAAGCTTTATATTGGCACAGTTGTGGCGAAGGAGCGGATATCGTCCTCATTCATGGCTGGGGAATGAATGGCGCAGTTTGGCAACAAACCGTGACTGAACTCAGCAAGCATTATCGCGTGCACGTCGTTGACCTACCAGGGTTTGGCCATAGCCACCAATCCAGCTTCATCAACATGGACGATCTTGCCCAGCAAGTGCTTGCTAGCGCGCCACAACACGCGACTTGGATCGGCTGGTCACTAGGTGGCCTCCTAGCAACACATATTGCGCTAAACCACCCCCTACGAGTCACCAGACTGATCACTGTCGCAAGCTCACCGAAATTTGCCGCTGAGCGTCCTTGGCGAGGTATTCAACCCAATGTTCTTAGCGCCTTTACTGAACAGTTGGTCGAGGATTTTCAACTTACTATTGAGCGATTTATGGCATTGCAGGCAATGGGCAGTCCATCTGCAAGACAAGACGTAAAGCAGCTTAAAAAAGCCGTGTTATCGCGCCCTACTCCCAACCCAGATGCGCTGCTGGCTGGGCTCAAACTCCTAGCAGACATTGACTACCGAGCGGAACTAGGACGACTGACGATTCCCGTTCTTCGCCTATATGGGCGGCTAGATGGATTAGTTCCAATCAAAGTCGCCAGTGACGTGGAGCGCTTAATTCCACACAGCGACCAATATGTCTTTTCTGACTCCTCTCACGCCCCTTTTATGACGGAGTTGGGTAACTTCTGCCAGCAAGTGCTGCTTTTTGTTTCTCAAGACACCCAAAAATAGGGTTTGTGCAACAAATTGTAAACGTCGCTAAACATCTGACTAAATTGGTCGATAAATAGACTAACCGAACGGGGTGACAACTCTCTAGGTTGGGCGTGAGGAGATAAAATATGCTCGTATCACCTACGAACGTAAGTGTTCCACTCATCGCCCCATCGGTTAATGTGCAAACGGAACAAG
The DNA here is from genome assembly GCF_036533795.1 of Vibrio sp. M250220. Taxonomy (NCBI): domain Bacteria; kingdom Pseudomonadati; phylum Pseudomonadota; class Gammaproteobacteria; order Vibrionales; family Vibrionaceae; genus Vibrio; species Vibrio sp. M250220. The sequence continues at coordinate 14,807 of NZ_JATABI010000029.1, forward strand.
CGGCACGCGACAACAAAGTTCGCGAACCTGTTGCTCCTACGATTGCATTGACCAAGAGCAACGCAGAACGAAAGGTAACAGCGGACGATAAACGGCGAAAGCAATCATCATGGGATCCTTCTGAGCACCCAAGCTATGAGGCGGAACAAAGTGGTGAAGCAATTTCGCTCTATCAGGAAGAGCCCAAGGACACACTCGAAAGGCTATTTCAGTTGCTGGCGCTAGACAGTTACAGCGAACATCAAGGTAAAGGCTACGCCATGCGTTTTCGCTTGCCGAAACGCATAATCGATGCGGCGATAACAGAAGGGAAAATGGCTAAACGTAGAACCGTAATTAAATTCCATTACGGCGATGCGGTTGCTCCCAATACACCTTCTGATGTAATTGCGGTGTTGTAGTACTCAATCGAGGTTTACTTCGATTAAGTAATGCCGAAAAAATCCCCGCCAGTATCTCTACTGCGGGGATTTGCTTTTTCTCTTACTTGTGGTGACTCAATTAGCGTTTGGCTTTGGCAAAGGCTGCGGCAAACGCACCACCCATCGCATTGTTCTGTGACTCATCACGACGACTTTGGCTACCCTGTGTCTGGCGCTGCTGCCCACGCGGCGACGCAGAACGCTGAGCTCGATTGTCTTGTCCCGGCTCATCATTGAGACGCATAGAAAGCGCGATTCGTTTGCGTTGAACATCGACTTCCATGACCTTCACTTTAACAATATCACCGGCCTTGACCACTTCACGCGGGTCAGAGACAAAACGGTCAGTTAAAGCAGAAATATGAACCAAACCATCTTGATGAACACCGATATCGACAAAGGCACCAAAGTTAGCCACGTTGGAAACCACGCCTTCCAAAACCATTCCAATCTCTAAGTCGGATACCTCATTAACGCCATCAGCAAAGGTCGCCGTCTTAAACTCTGGACGAGGGTCACGACCTGGCTTATCAAGCTCTTTAATGATGTCAGTAACCGTTGGCACACCAAAGTTTTCATCGGTGTAATCCACCGCATGCAGACCACGTAGGAACTGAGTGTCACCAATCAGAGCTTTGATATCTTTTTGGTTTTTCTCTGCAATGACTTTAACGACTGGATACGCTTCTGGGTGAACAGAAGAGGCATCAAGCGGGTTCTTACCATCCATAATACGCAAGAAACCAGCACACTGTTCAAAGGCTTTAGGCCCTAAACGTGCCACTTTTTTAAGGGTCGAGCGCGCTTCAAAACGGCCATTCGCATCACGATAATCAACGATGTTTTGTGCAATAGTGCTTGATAGACCTGCAACTCGAGTAAGAAGTGCCGGCGATGCCGTATTGACATCAACACCCACCGCGTTCACACAGTCTTCAACTACCGCATCAAGTCGTTTAGCGAGCATCGACTGACTCACATCATGCTGATACTGACCAACACCTATAGATTTAGGATCGATTTTCACTAACTCAGCAAGCGGGTCTTGCAGACGACGGGCGATAGACACCGCGCCCCGCAATGAAACATCAAGATTAGGGAATTCATTCGCCGCCAACTCAGATGCAGAGTAAACCGAAGCGCCCGCTTCGCTGACCATGACCTTCTGGACTTTAAGATTGCCACGCTTAATTAGATCAGCCACGAAACTGTCCGTTTCACGTGAAGCAGTACCATTGCCAATCGCAATCAAGTCAACATTGTATTTACGTACCAAAGCATCAACAATTTGCGCCGATTTATCGTACTGTTTTTGCGGAGGATGAGGATAAATCGTTTCTGTCGCCAAGACTTTACCAGTCGAGTCTACAACCGCAATTTTGGAGCCAGTACGTAAGCCAGGGTCAAGGCCCAATGTCGCACGAGGACCAGCCGGAGCCGCCATTAACAAGTCTTTGAGATTAGTGGCAAACACTTCGATGGCTTCAATCTCTGCGCGCTCTTTCATCGCGCCCATCAACTCGGTTTCCATATGCATAGACACCTTGATGCGCCATGCCCAACTGATCACCTGTTTGCGCCAAGCATCAGCTGGAGCGCTACTTAATGAAATACCATAGTGGTCACTAATAATCGTCTCACAATACGATTGACGGACACCTTCATCTTGCGCCGGATCTGCGTTCATCGCCAAGGTTAAGAAGCCTTCGTTGCGGCCGCGCAACATCGCCAATGCACGATGCGAAGGGACTTTGTTTAGGGCTTCATTGTGCTCAAAGTAGTCTTTAAACTTCTCACCTTCTTGCTCTTTTCCTGCGACAACACGAGATACCAACTCAGCATTGCGGTTAAGGTGGTGACGAATTTTTTCTAGCAAGTTCGCATCTTCTGCAATGCGTTCCATCACGATCGCACGAGCGCCATCCAACGCAGCTTTAGTATCTTCAATGCCGTTCTCGGCAGAGATGTAACCCGCCGCCTCAACTTCGGGATCGGTTTGCGGCTCATTCCACAGTTTATCGGCTAGCGGCTCAAGTCCCGCTTCAATCGCAATCTGTCCCTTAGTGCGACGTTTTGGTTTGTACGACAGGTAAAGATCTTCTAGGCGAGTTTTACTATCTGCCTGATGTATTTCAGCTTCTAGCTCAGGCGTCATTTTTCCCTGATCCTGAATCGACTTCAGGATAGTTTGGCGACGTTCGTCTAGCTCACGCAAATAGGATAAGCGACTATCTAGGTTTCGCAGCTGAGTATCATCTAAACCACCCGTCACCTCTTTACGATAACGCGCGATAAACGGAACGGTATTACCATCATCAATCAGGTTAACAGCCGCAGTGACTTGCTCAGGGCGAACATTGAGTTCCTGAGCAATCAAATTACAGATAGCTTGGCTCATCCGTTGAATCTCTTTTCTAAGTTAAACGTCTAATATATTGGGGTAACAAAGGTAAAAACCAACACTTTTTGCTACCGCTAGCAAGGTTACGCAATAGTTAGAACGATAGGTTGGCAATTGTGTGAAAGTTATGTCAGAACTATTGCTATCATTCGAACTAAAATTTGAAAATTGGAACTAACTTCGTTCAAGTCTTTGAACGAACAATGAATATATGGAACCACTATGAAAAAAATCTTGCTGGCCTTTTCTGTATTATCCGTTTTCTTTTCGTCACTCTCTATCGCGGATAATAGCTCTCTCAATTCCGCGCTGAGTGCAACGACACAGCATCCTCTTTACACTCTTGAGGATAAATTGGTGCTGGGTCGAGTAGAAAGTGTCTACCTTAGTGATGTAGAGCCGCTAAAAACGATAGCCTTTGCGGGCAAGATTGATACGGGTGCGGATACCACCTCAATGCATGCCACCAATATTCATGTGTCCAGTCGCCATCCAGATTTTAGTCAATTGCGCGATCAAAAGTTAATGAAAGCACTCATTGCTCATCCAGCAATTGATAACGTTCACTATGATAAGTGGCATGCAGGGCTGTTTGCCCCTTATCAAGTCAGCGTGTCTTTCACCATCACTCACCCATACACTGGTGAGGCTATAGAAATTACTAGACCGATTACTCGTGTCAGCGTGATTCGAAACCGAACTCAGAAGCAGCCAATCTTGCGACCAACGGTCACCCTACCTCTAACCATTGCAGATAAAACGGTAATGACGGAGGTAAACTTAACCGACCGAAGCCAATTTTCCTCTCCGATTCTGATTGGCAAAACCTTCCTTAGCAACAACGCATGGGTTCTTGCTGGATATGACTATCTACAACAGCAAAAACAGGCCCAGCTTCTCGGTCGGGCAGAAACGGTCACCATCGCAGGTATCCAACAAAAGATTAGCTACTCACTCCATAGTAACTACAGCGTTTTGCATGCCAAAGACGTCAACGTAGACTCGAAGACTCAACGGGTGACCTTCACAATCGAAAACCGCCAAGGCGAGAAAAAAGCGCTGACGCTACCTGTCATTAGGCAACTCAGTGTCGGTGGCAAACCGCGTCCAATGGTGTTTGTACCAGTAGACAATCCCAATCAACCGACTCAATACTGGCTGGTCTATTTGAGTGACCGAAGTCAATATGGATCTCAACTGCGATTAGGCAAAGAGACGTTGAATCGACACTTTATGGTTGATACCAAACAAAAATCCTTACTGTCTGGCAGCCCTAAGTTCTTCAACCCTCGCTCTAAGGCAATGCAAGTTTCAGGCAGCGAAGCTATCGATTTAGATGGCGTTATCTTAGAAGCTCAACCATCTTTGACGGTCAAAACACCGCTACTCAAAGTCAGCAGTTTCGAGATGTTCGATAAGAATGGCAAAGACTGGGTGACCTACTATCTGACCAACCATGAAGGGGAAGCCAAGCAGTTTTCAAAGCCTATCAACAAAAAACTCAAGGTAGGCGACTCTATTCGCCCGGTGGTATTCGGTACCTTCATGCTCTACGGAGAACCGGTGGAACTTCCTTATGCGATAGACGTGTTAGATGAAAATGAGTCAGAAGATTACTTTGTCATCGGCCAGAAAATGTCAAAAGATGGTGTACTCATCAATACGCGCAGTGAACACCTACTTGATGTTTATCCACTGTTTAAAGCCGGGCATATTGAGGAGGCTTTAGTCGAAGGTATGAGTATCCCTGTGAAGCTAGACACTGGAGCCGACGTCAGCTCCATCAATGCGCAAAACATCAAGTTGTTTAAACGCAATGGTCAGCAAATGGTGAGCTTTACCTATGAAAACGATCAGGGTGTCAAACAGGATTTCACTCGTAAAGTGCTCGATAACATGACGATTACAGCCAAAAAGGGCGAAGAGGCGACAACACGGCCTGTTGTCGAAATGCATGTATCGCTTGGCCATCTTGAGAAAAACATTCGCGTCAATTTACAGGATCGGAGTCGTTTCCATTACAGCATGATTTTGGGTAAGAACTTCCTCAAGTATGGGGCCGTAGTTGCCAGCGAAAGCAACTATCTCGTTAGTGAACCTGCTCAATAGAAACAGAAATAAAAAGTCCCGCTATATATAGGCGGGACTTATACTGTGGGTGAAACCTTCCTTAATCAGCTGAGTAGCAAATGCGATTCACAAACCACTCTTTGTCACCATCGGGCGTTTTCACACTGAATTCATCATCAACTTCTTTTTTAAGCAACGCACGAGCCATCGGAGAATCAATCGAAATATACCCTTTGGCGTCCCCATAAATTTCATCAGGCCCCACGATACGGAATGACTTGACCTCACCAGCATCATTTTCGATTTCAACCCACGCTCCAAAAAATACTTTGCCTTCCTGCTGGGGCGAATAGTCAACCACCTTAACCTGTTCGAGTCGCTTTCTCAGATAACGAACGCGACGATCAATCTCTCGCAGGCGTTTCTTATTGTACTGGTAGTCTGCGTTCTCACTGCGGTCACCAAGACTCGCAGCCCAAGTCACTTTTTTAGTGACCTCAGGGCGCTCTTCCCTCCACAAAAAATCAAGCTCGCGCTTGAGTCGGTCGTAGCCTTCTCGGGTTATTAGGTTTGTTTTCATATTTTTGACGTTATTAGATTGAAGTTACGATATACATTAGCTAAAAAGGAAATAAACGTTAACAATTCTTTGCTCCACTAGAGCGTGAACAGTGTTACATTTTAAGCTGCGCAATGGGTAAGTCTTCCTCTACCCTGTTTTAGTGCGTGCTTATCAAATAGGTGGAACCATTACATGCAAGAAAATCACAAGATCTTAGTTGTTGATGATGATGCACGTCTTCGTGCACTACTAGAGCGTTACTTGTCTGAGCAAGGATTCCAAGTTCGTAGTGTTGCCAATAGCGAGCAAATGGACCGCCTGCTAACTCGTGAAAACTTCCACTTGATGGTTCTCGACTTAATGCTGCCGGGTGAAGATGGCTTATCCATCTGCCGTCGCCTGCGTAATGCGAATAATACGCTACCCATTCTAATGCTGACAGCGAAAGGTGATGAGATCGATCGTATTGTCGGCCTTGAAGTAGGTGCAGATGACTATCTACCAAAACCTTTTAACCCACGAGAACTACTCGCGCGTATCAAGGCGGTTCTTCGTCGACAAACCATTGAGTTACCGGGCGCACCAAGCAGCGAAGAGTCGATCGTTGAGTTTGGTGAATTTCGTCTCAACTTAGGAACTCGTGAAATGTTCCGTGGCGAAGAATCGATGCCCCTAACATCAGGCGAATTCGCTGTACTGAAAGCACTTGTGACGAATGCACGTGAACCAATGTCTCGCGATAAATTGATGAACATGGCTAGAGGTCGTGAATACTCAGCAATGGAACGTTCGATAGACGTACAGATCTCACGTTTGCGCCGTATGCTTGAGGTCGACCCAAGTAAACCTCGTTACATCCAAACCGTTTGGGGATTGGGCTACGTCTTTGTCCCTGATGGTAAAGAAGCCTAACAGTTTCCAGATTTACTAGAGTGCGAGACCCGGTCTCGCACTCTTCGTTTCTACTCCACTAAGGTTGGCGTTATGCGCATTCGCAGCTCATTTACACAATCCATCTTTATCTTTCTTACTCTACTAATCGCAAGTCAGGTCTATTCTTACTACGCCGTGTTCAACTACGCGTTAATGCCTAGCCTGCAACAGTTCAATAAAATCCTCGGGCATGAAATAAACCTAATGCTTGATGACTCGGCAAGCCTAGAGGATGAACTAGCGATGGATGCACCTCTACGCAGACGAGTTTTGGAGCAGCTTGGTGTCACCATCCATGCTGAAGATAGCCCGATTGCTGACGAGTACTACCATGCAGTGTCGATCGACTTGATGAGTGAGGAGATGAGCAATGAACTTGGCTCACCCACAGATGTGCGAATGATGTTGGGTAACGACAGCTATGTGTTATGGATGAAGATCGATTCTCTGCCAGGGTCGCTGTTACGTATTCCCCTCTCCGAACTACAGGAAGAAGACTTCACACCGCTGTTTCGTAACAGCTTGATCATGGCGCTACTTATCGTAGCCGGTGGTTGGTTGTTTATTCGTTTACAAAATCGACCACTTATTGCTTTAGAAAAGGCAGCGAAAGTCGTAGGACGAGGGGAGATTCCACCACCACTTCCGGAAAAAGGTGCTTCAGAAATTCGCTCCGTAACACGCGCATTTAATCAGATGTCAAAAGGCATTCAGGCTCTAGAAGAAGATCGCGCTCTATTGATGGCGGGTATCAGCCATGATCTAAGAACCCCTCTAACCCGCATCCGATTAGCGACCGAAATGATGTCACCAGAAGATAGCTATCTTGCAGAAGGAATTATTAGCGACACCGAAGAGTGTAATGAAATCATCAGCCAGTTCATGGACTATCTAAAGCCCGTGAACAAGCAGTCATTTGTCTCTGTCGATTTGAATGAAATTGCTAACGATGTCGCCTCATCAGAAGGTGGGTATGAAGTACAAATTGAAACCGCTTTGGTTCAACCACTTAAAGAGACGCTCGGCAGCCCTATCGCGATTAAACGTGCCGTTAGTAACCTCGTTGTGAATGCGATTCGATATGGAAATGGATGGATAAAGGTCAGCACCGGCATCACCGCAGACAACAAACTGGTTTGGGTCTGTGTTGAAGATAACGGCCCTGGCATTGAACAGAACCAGATTAGCAAACTGTTTGAACCTTTTACTCGCGGTGATACCGCTCGAGGAAGCGAAGGTACTGGACTTGGACTTGCGATAGTCAAACGAATTGTTAGCCAACATAACGGTTCGGTTATCGTTAATAATCGCAGTGGTGGCGGTTTAAGAGTACAAATCAGTTTTCCCGCCAGCAAATAATCAAAAGGGCAGCGTGAATCACGCTGCCCTTATACATTGTTGCTCGATACCTAGCAGTTACCATTGCCCTTGATTGTTGAAATGGTATTTACCATCACTATCCGCAGGCTCTGGCAGCCACTTGAGCTGTTGTTGTAACGCTTGAGGGAACTCCGCTAACGGCTTAAACCAAGCACTCAGCTTGTAGCTACCCGCCCCAACCTCAGCACTGAAGCCACTTTCAACCTCTTGGCTCTGCTGCTCTCCTTGCACATCAATACGACTCTGCTGACAACTAAATTGTACAATGACCGGCCCGAGATAGAGATCTGCCAGTGGCGTACTCACCACTTGAGTATTCCACACTAAGCTTCCTTGAGCGCTATCGCAATATGGTTGGGCGTAGCGATAGGAGCGAAGATTGACCTCAACCTGACCTTCGAGATCCAACGGTACAGGTAAGCGAGGGATAAACTTACTCATTTCTTCTACCGGAATAGCGGCAATAAGGTTTTGCGCATAAAAGCCACTGAAGTCGTAACCAATCACACCTCGACCTTGAAGTGAGAGGTCACTGCCTCTACCAAAACGAATTTGCGCCTCTAGTGAACCCGCGAGCATCTTAACCAGATTAAACTGCCAGTTGAGTGCCCCATAATTTGTGCCCTGCCATTGAACTTGCTGGGCACTTCCCTGCCATACAGTCCCTTCGATATCAGCTACACGCAATGCACTGGGTAAAGGCGCATATTGAAGAATGAACTGTGCGGGCATGTGAAACATCGCACTTACGACAAACACGCTACTGATGAATAGACCCGATAGAATGGTTTTCTTCACTCTGTTAACCCCTACCTAACTGCAATCGATTCACTTCGACCACGCCATCTTGAGCGCCTTTATCTACATCCAGAAATACGACCTCAATCCCGTATGTCTCTTGTAAGTAGGCAATCCAGCTAACAAACTGATTGAATGGCATTGGCGCAATCCAAACTTGAAATTGCTCTCCACGAGGCTGGACACGAATAAGCTCAACATTAAAACGTTTAACGCTTGATGAAATGGCCTGATTAATTGGCATACTCGACACCGTCAGACCGCCCTGTGCTTTTAGCTTGCTGATCTCATCACCCTTGCTTTGAACCCAAGCCAAAAGCTGTTTCTCACTTTGGATGCGCATCTGTGCATCATCAGCCCTTTGAGCGACGGGTTGTACGATCCCCCAGTAGACACTTCCAAGGACAGCAAAAAAAACACACACAACCACTAAGCGTTGCTCTCGCTGAGAGATACTTAGCCACCACGTTTGTAAGGACGTCAGTAAATTATTCACTCAATACACCTCACAATGGTTTCAAAATAAATGAGCCATTGACTAGGCTCCCAGAGCGGTTAAGTTGCCCTTGCTCAACCTCGAATCGAGTGGCTAACAACTCTGCAGCTTTCTCAAAGGTTTGAAAGTCTTTACTTTGAGCTTGCACTCTTACCTCATTTCTATTGCTGTCGTACTTAAAGCTCACCAGATCCAAAGAGGGCACTTGGCTCAATATTGGCGGTAAGGTGGCAAGGATGCTTAATATGGAATTATCGCGGCCAGACCCTGACATCAATCGTGCTTGCTGTTCCAATTCACGCTTTAAGTAACTGACTGTCGGTATTTTATTTTTGCCTGGCACCAACTGGCGGAAAATACGCTCACTTTCCGCTCGATACGCTGTGGCTTGCGCTTCATAACGCTGTATCTTCTGTACATTGTCGACCACGATGACAGAGAGCAGCAATACTGCAGCTACGGCTACCTTCTGCCATGTTTTCCAGTAACGACCAAATGAAGACTTAGGCTTAAATCGCCCAGTGAGCAAAGTCAGTTTGCTGGCAACGGCTTGTTCAGCAAGTAACTGCATCACCAACTGAGGCTGAGTCTCTTGCCAATCTTGCTCTTCATCCAATTCCAATTCAGGCAAAGCGGAATAGGCCGTTAACGGCAAACACTCATCCTCACGTTTCACCCAGTCAGACTGCGCCACTAGAGCCAACCACTCGCTGTCAATTGATATCCCTGAATACGTCGATTTCTTCAGTAGCCATTGTCCATCAAGTTCAACAGCGGAAATCCCCTTTGACTCGGGCAAAGCTAATACATCTGGCAGCACTTTTTGAATCTGACAACCAATCGCTGTCAAACGTTGCAGAATATGTGTTAACCATTCGCTATCAACCGCACACACCTGAGCACGTCCGTTACCTTTATGAAAAATGGTAAAGTGGAGCTGATCAACATCTTGTGCCAGCTCATCTTCCATTACGTACGGCAGCATCGCTTCAAGCTGACGACTGGCACCCGAGGGGATCGCGATATCGTTTAGCACTAAGCTCGAAGCAGAGAGCAAAACGATCGTACGTCGGTTTTCCCCATACGGTGCGATGTCCGCAATAGCATCTTGGTTCGCAAGCTCGCCACTCGCAATCACTTCCTGCTGTATCACCGACCATACTAACCATTGAACAGCTAAGGTCGGATTATTGCTCAGTCGAACGATCAGAAACTCGTTCACCGATACCTCCGAAGCGACGGCGAATAACCGTCGCAGTTTCTTGATTATTACTAAAGAGCAAGCTTCTAACTCTTACTCGGGAGTCATCAACGACGATCTCCACATCCATTTCAAAATAAGCACTTGTGACGGCAAGGTAACCCTTAGCCTGTTGCAGCACCTTTTCATCAATACCGGAAAAGGCCCCTTCACTAAGCATTTCATCAACCGTCGTCCAGCCATCAAAAGGGCGGTTATCAAGGAGCTTTTTTGCCTCACTGGCCGCCAAATGTGGATAGAACAGTGCAGACAGCAACTCTGCTTGAGCAGGCTGCAGTGTATTCACATTGAGGCGAAAGTCAGACGTAGGTATTGCACACACATAAGGCAATACCTTGTGCACCACCTCACCAGAAGCCTGATTCACCGCTCTCAGCTCAGAGCTATCTGACAACATACTATTGGCAGTAAGGTAAGCCGGAGAGATAGATTCATAGTAACTGTCTTCGACACCTGCAGGGGAATTGCTGACATCATTACTATCCAAATATTCCCACAACGATTGAGAAATCATCTCTGCCTGATAGCTTTCCACCTCTAGTTCCTCGAGCAAACGCTGAAAGACTTCCACTAAATACGGCGAACGGCTGGAACTAGGCTGGTCAGTGACGGCAGCTAAAGCATTGAGGTTAAAGCAGGCCTGTTTATCAACTAAGCGCCCTTTCAGAGTTCCGTAATCCAATGGATAGGTTTGTTCCTCCAGTGCCCATGGCTGAGAAAGATTGATGGTATCTGAGTCTCTAAAGCTCTGTTTCAACCCTGCTTCAGCCAACGCTTCCGCGCCCACGCTATACCAATAAGCTTGTTGGTAGTTGAGCTGATTGCTCGCGCGCCTAAACTGACCAAACAAACGGTCTGCCATACTCGCAGCGATACTGACCATCACCGCCAAGAGCAGCAAAATAATAATCAGAGCCACACCACGCTGCTTACGACCCATCCGCGTTTTGCTCCTCGTCGACCTCTAAAGCACCACCAGCAGTTAGATAGATACGTTCTATTGCTCCGTAATCCTCAAATACCAACTTCACTAGCACAGCTTTCGGCAAGGTATAATTCGTTTCCCAGCGTTCTAACCACTGGTTGCCATCGTAAAAACGTAAATCAAAGGAGTCGACCTTATCAATCAAGGGCATCACTATCCCTTCTTGGCCAACTGGAGTGTCAACATATCGCCACCACACCCGCTGTAACTCGCCTTCTTTTAATCGATACCCCACTTTGCTCACCTCCCCTCGCGGGAATTGCTGTTGGGGGTTATGCCAGCCAGAGCGTACAAACATTACGCCTTTAGCATCAGAATCAAGTAGGTAATCCTGCCAATGAATCAGCTCTGGAGATGGTTCCTCACCATTGGTGCGTGATTGACGCAGCGCCATTTGGCGAAAATCGTTATCCATAAAGACTAACGTTCTCTGTAGCGTTTTTAGCCGTTCACTACGTTCAAGTGACAGTTCATTACTGCGCTGAACTTGATTGAGCACCTGATAAGCTCCAATACTCAAACTGGCAAAAATCGCGATAGCGACAAGAACTTCAATTAAGGTGAAACCTTGTGAGGAAGACTGACTACTTCGGTACATAGCTTCTTACCGTCACAACGGGTGTTCCTTTCGCACTTGCTGCCACTTTCACGTCAAATGCTTGCAGAAGATCACCCGCTGTAGAAACAGGCTCTACCGACCAAAACCATTCGCGTTCAGCTAACATTTCAGTTCCTTTTTGCTTGCTTGGTTTTCGTCCTGATAGCATCACTTTCGCCATCTGATTGTCTGCGACCATGCTCGCAAAAGTTTTCTCTTCCAAGAAATTGAGCGTATTAATATGCTGGCTAACAGAACGAATCGTCGCTATCGCTGCGGTCGCAAAAATCGCTAATGCCACCAATACTTCCAGCAAGGTAAAACCACGTTTACTCGCCTTCATCACGTTCTCCTGGAGCCAGCAACAATATCTGTCCACTCTCTTTAACCACTATGCGCCATGCATCACGTTCAGCATCTTTTTGCTGCGGATAAATAGCAACTGATACAGGTGTTATTTCTCCACTCGACATAATGAAGACTTGAGGAGGTGGGCGTTTTTTCTCGTCATCTTGTTCAGCAAACATCTCCTCGTCGAACAAGCTACCTGGCTCAAAAAGTCGCTCTTTATCGCTCCAGACATCCCCCCCTAGTTGCAGCATCAATGCCAATCCCGAGTCCAACTCGGTTTTCTCTGGAATATGTTGTTCATCCAGTTTCTGCCACCCCTTGGAGGTTAAATGCATAAATTGATAGGTCGACTTTTCCTCATTGATGTTTAAGCCGAAATCACGCCCACTTAGCATCGCCTCTTCATTGAGCAGTTGAATGCGATAAAACAGCGCTTGGGCTTGCTTCTTTGCAACATCTTCGGCACTGACAGTCAGTGTTGAAATAACGGCTACGGATGCCAAAGATATCAGCACCAATACCAACAATATCTCTAGCAGAGTAAAGCCTGCGTGACGGCGCATAGTTAACCTAACTTGGATGTCTTACTGAAAATCTTGAATATTCCAGTTACCAATATCCGAGTTAGCGCCTTCACCGCCCTCTTGACCATCTGCACCTAAGGTAAAGATATCAATACTGCCGTGGTCGCCTGGGCTTAAATATTGATAGTCGTTGCCCCATGGGTCTGATGGTAAACGTTTGATATAGCCACCATCACGATAATTGCGTGGTTCAGGATTTGATGGCTTAGTTACCAGCGCTTCAAGACCTTGATCCGTTGATGGGTAAACACTGTTATCCAACTTGTACATATCAAGCGCATTCTCTAACGCAACAATGTCAGTGATTGCTTTTTGCTGATCCGCTTTCTCTTTGTTACCCAATAAGTTAGGAACAACAAAGCTCGCTAAAATCCCTAGAATGACGACAACGACCATGACCTCTAATAGAGTAAAGCCTTTCTGAACATTCATTTTCTTATTCATTTTTTTCTCCACGACAAGCAGCTTAGATACGCTCAAAGCTATTATGAACTCATTAAATTATTCATTTCTAAAATTGGCATTAACGTCGCCATAACGATAAATAGAACCAACCCAGCCATAAGAGCGATCAGTGTTGGAGTAAAGATCCCTAACGCAATATTCACCGTTGATTCAAAATTTGCATCTTGGTTATCCGCAGCACGTGTCAGCATCGCCTCTAATTCACCACTTTGTTCACCACTGGCTATCATGTGGAGCATCATTGGAGGGAAAAGTTTGGTCTGCTCCAAAGCTCGACGCAAACTTGAACCTTCACGAACATTATCCGTAGCAATTAAGACCTGCTGTTTGACGTAATGGTTCGACATAACATCCACCGCGACCCGCATACCTTCTAAGATAGGGATTGCGCTCGATGTACATATCGATAATGTACGAGCAAACCGAGAAGTATTAAGTCCACGAGCAATTTTCCCAACCAGTGGCATCGCGATAATTTTTCGGTCCCATTTGAGACGTACATTCGGCTTGCTCAAAGCATATTTAAACAGATAAGTCATCACAATAACGGCCACAAGAAGTTGTAAACCCCAGCTCTGAATAAACTCACTTGAAGCGAGCAAAAACTGGGTAGATTGAGGCAACTCCTGACCCATCTGTACAAATTGACCAACGATTTTCGGTACGACTGCCGCGAGTAGGAAAGCGACGATACCGATCGCAAACACCACCAGCACCACAGGGTATATCAATGCCTGCTGTAATTTGGAGCGCATCTTCTGACGATTTTCCGCATAATCTGCCAATCGTTCTAAAACCGAATCCAAATGACCTGACTTTTCTCCAGCAGAAACCATTGAGCGAAACAGATCATCAAATACATAAGGATAATCCGCCAAACTGTCCGCTAAGGTATAACCTTCTGTCACTTTGGAACGCACTGCCAACAACATGGTGCGAATACGAGGTTTTTCTGACTGTTCGGAAACGGCTCTTAAACACTCTTCTAATGGCATACCGGACTGAACAAGTGTGGCCAGTTGACGGGTCACTAGAGCGAGATCAGGTGTACTTAAACCTCGCTTAAACTGAAATAAAGACGGCTGTTCGCTCTTCTTTTTCGCCTGCTGGCGAGTTTCACTCACTTCGACTGGAATCAAGCCCTGTTCTTTAAGCCGAGCTCGAACCTGCCGACCATTGTCGCCTTCAATAACGCCTTTTTTGGTTTTGCCTTTAGCGTCGAGAGCCTTATATTCAAATGCCGCCATTAGCTTTCCTTAGTCACTCGCACTACTTCCTCAAGTGACGTAATGCCTTGACGGACTTTACTCAAACCATCACTCCGAATACTTGGAGTATGCTGACGGATATGCTTCTCTATCTCTTGCTCACCCGCTTCACTGTGAATGAGTGTCTGGACATTTTCATCCACTACCAAAAGCTCATAAATGCCAGTACGCCCACGATAACCTTTAAAGTTACACGCTTCGCAGCCACAAGCTCGATATAAGGTCAGCTCTGCTTCAGGCTCGATAGCAAACAATTTTTTTGTTTCGGCATCGGGTTGATATGGTTCCTTACAGCTAGGGCATAACGTTCTAACCAAACGTTGTGCAAGAACCCCAAGAAGTGAAGAGGAGATTAAAAATGGCTCAATGCCCATGTCTCTCAAACGAGTAATGGCACCAATTGCCGTATTGGTATGGAGCGTCGACATCACTAAGTGACCAGTCAAAGACGCTTGAACTGCAATCTGCGCGGTCTCAAGGTCACGAATTTCACCCACCATCACCACGTCAGGGTCCTGACGAAGAATCGCGCGCAAGCCTCGGGCAAACGTCATATCAACCTTTGGATTGACTTGAGTCTGACCGATACCATCAATATCAAACTCAATCGGATCTTCGACGGTAAGAATGTTTCGCTCGTTGCTGTTAATCTCCGTCAACCCTGCATACAAGGTTGTTGATTTACCCGAACCAGTCGGACCGGTAACCAATAAAATACCGTGTGGTCGCTGAATCATGCCGCGAAATGCATCATGATTTGATGGGGTCATCCCTAAGCTATGCAAGTCTAACCGTGTGGCATTTTTGTCTAGTAGACGCATAACCACTCGCTCACCATGCGAAGAAGGCATCGTTGAAACACGCACATCAACCGCTCGACCGCCGATTCTCAGAGAAATGCGGCCGTCTTGTGGTACTCGCTTCTCAGCGATATCAAGTCTAGCCATCACTTTTACGCGTGAGACTAGCAATGGCGCTAGTTTACGACTAGGTGAAAGTACCTCGCGGAGCACACCGTCAACACGAAAACGGATAGAAAGACTCTTTTCAAATGTCTCGATGTGGATATCTGAAGCACCTTCCTTGATCGCTTCACCTAGCATGGCATTAATCAACTTGATAATCGGCGCATCATCTTCAGATTCAAGCAAGTCTTCATCTTGTGGCAAATCTTCAGCCAAGGAGAAAAAATCATCACTATCAGCGCCAATATCTTCCATTAGCTGACGAGCTTCAGAAGAATCTCGTTGATAGGCTTCCGTTAGTTTGCTTTCAAACGCCTCGATACTGATCGACTGCAATGAAAAAGTCTGGGCACAAAAACGCTTCACTTCTAACAAAGCTTGGACTGAAATAGGTTCAACGTAATAGAGCACCATTCCCGCTTCAGTCGGTTCAAGCACTAGCTTGAACCGATTGGCAAAACTAAATGGTAGACGCTTTGAGTATGACGTGACTTGTACGTCCATTACTGTTTATCCATTTGGTCTAAAAACGCTTGTATTTCAGCTGGGTGTCGGATTTCTTCACCATATTTAGGGAGCACAGGGATATTGTCATTGCTCATTAGTTTTAGGCCTTGATCAGCCTTGTAAAGCTGTTCTGCACGAATGAAATTGTATTTACGTTGAGTAATGCCATCCGCAGTCACACCATCACGAATAATGGTTGGCTTGATAAACACCATGAGGTTCTTCTTCTCAACCTGTGTGCTGGTTGACTTAAACAGATGCCCCAAATACGGAATATCACCCAATAGCGGCACTTTGGATTCACTTTCTAGCGCTCGCTCATCGATCAGGCCACCTAATACGATCATTGAACCGTCTTCAACCATCACAGAAGTGTTTAGCTGACGCTTAGCAAAACGTACGTCGACAGCACCATTAGCCCCAAGCACGTTCGACACTTCTTGTTCAATATTGAGCTGGACTGAATTACCTTCATTAATCTGAGGCACCACTTTCAGTTTGATGCCCACTTCTTTACGATCGACCGTTTGGAACGGATTATCATTGTTAGAGCCCGCTGTCGAACCCGTAATAACAGGTACTTCTTCACCAACGATGAAAGACGCCTCACCATTGTCCATAACGGTAATACTTGGTGAAGAAAGAATATTAGAGTTTGAGTCCGTTGAAACCGCGCTAATTAGAGCGGTCCAATCGCCCATAACAACACTCAACGCAGCGCCGTTAACGCCTAACAGGGCAGAAGCTAATGTGCTGTAGTTACCTTTTTCAGTCGACTGGCGAGACTCCCACTTGTTCGTCGCCGAGTTCCAGTAACTCTCAGTTGTCGTAGAATCTTTAACCTCTTCGAGTCCGACCATCACTTGTCCAATCGGTACACCCGTATTTCCGTATTGAATTACCGCACCGCTCTCTAGGGAACCCCATTGTACTCCTAGATTGACCCCATCTCCTTCGGCCATTTCTACGATCAATGCTTCAATCAGTACTTGTGCGCGACGGATATCAAGCTGGGCAATGACATCTTGGATAGCAATCATAATATCTGGCGGAGCAGTAAGGACCAGAGCATTCGTCTCTGGGTGAGCGGCGATCATCACCTCACCACGCTGAGTACCGCTCCCTTTAGTACCCGTCGACTTCTCCGCTTGTAAGTTATCAGACACACCTTTTAGGACATCGACTAAATCTTCCGCTTTGGCATACTTAAGATAAACGACGCGGTTGTTACCTTTGGACGCCATTTCAACATCTAGCTGTTGGATAAGCTTTCTCAGGCGTTGACGAACCTGGGGATCACCGGAAATCAAAATCGAGTTGGTGCGGTCATCAGCGACGAAACTTGGCTGCAAAAATGCTGGAGTATTTTTGGCTTCCGTCGTTTTATTCAAAGCTTCAACGATTCGCACCATTTCTGCCGCAGACGCGTTCGATAGCTCTACCACCTCGATCTCTTTGTCACCCGCTTGGTCTACACGCTTAATGATGTCTGCCAAGCGATTCACAACCGCTGCGCGTCCAGTAATTAAGATAATGTTCGCTGGATCGTAGTGAACAACGTTACCCGCACCCGAATTGTCGTTCAATTGACGCAACAACGGCGAAAGCTCACGCACCGACACGTTTCGCACAGCAACAACACGAGTAACAACCTCATCACCATTGATATGGCCATCTCCTACAACAGGGACGGCTGACGTTTTCGCATCTTTTGCTTTAATCACTTTCAGAATGCCATTGTCCATTTCAACAACAGCAAAACCGTAGACTTCGAGTACATTGAGAAAAAAGCTGTAATATTGCTCTTCGGTCAACATATCGTAACTACGTACATCAATCTTACCGCGCACAGAAGGATCGACGATGATCGTCTTCTCTAAGTTACGTCCAACTATATTGATAAACTCACTGATGTCTGTGCCTTTAAAGCTGGCACTAAAATCATCAGCTACCGACATTGTTGGTGATACTAGTAAGCTTCCCGCTAAAAGCCATGCGCTTTTTTTAAGCCAATGGTTCACTCTTCACTCCTCGAGAGGACGTCGCGACGTCCATCTTATAATTCAATGTATATCTCAAATAACTGGCCATCGCGTTCAACAGTCAAAGTCACTTCATTCATCTGCGACAAGTTTTGCCAAACTTCACCCATTGACGCTGAGTCTTTTAAATCAAGTCCGTTGATCGCCGTAGCAATATCACCTGCTTGTAATCCAACAGATTCAAATAGAGCTTTATCTTTACCTGGGGACAATCGATACCCGACCACCTCTTCATCTCGCTTTACTTGCGACATTCGCACATATTCAAAGAGTATTTTTGCGTCGTTACGAATCTCTTCGCGTATCTGATCCAAGGTATCTTGAGATGCATTCGATACTATTTGTTTGCTACTGCTTTCTATTACCTGAGGGGCTGGCTTAGTGAACTTCAATCCCTCAAGCATGACGGTTTCGTTTCGACCTGAATTATCAATAATCACACGGTCTTGCTGCACCTGAATCAGTTTTGCTCGCGTCCCTTCAATCATTTCATTCAAACCGTAGGTTGCTTGAGTACCTTTATTAGCGATAACCGCCAAGCTCTTCTCTGGAACAGAACTGGTTACAACACCAACCAACACTAAATTAAGACGACTCTTAGGTGCAGCTTGAACCTTGGGTTGCTGAACAACTGGCGCATTGCTCTGATATTGGCCAAATAGATGGCTATTTTGCAGGTGAGATAGGTCTATTTGTGGCGAACTGGTCGTTTCTTGTCTCGCCAAGTTAGAAGGCTGCCATTTGGATACGCTCGGTATGCTCCATGGTTGCCAAATCATTTGTCCTGCTATCCATGCTGTGACTGTTAGCAATATGAACATAACCGCAAAGCTTACTCTTTGCTGTACTTGCTGTTGCTTAAATGCCTCACCTAACTTCATTAGCGTATTCATGCTGTTGTGCTTCACTCAAGATCCTTCTTTTCTAGGTTAGGTGAGTTTACCGTAATTTATCAAATAAATGGCGTTGAATTGTATCAAAACAAGCAACATCCAAACATAACAAACTCTTATATTGTCACTACAGACTATGCCAATTTTTATGATCTTGCTTGAAAAAACCTACACTCGTCACCATTGTTAGTGCATGTAACAGGGCATCAATAATATTCACCTTAGAGGGTAAAAATCACCATGGGTTCCCAAACCGAAGCGGTAAGGCTCGACAAATGGCTATGGGCTGCGCGCTTTTATAAAACTCGCTCCATCGCTCGAAATATGGTCGATGGTGGCAAAGTCCATTATAATGGGCAACGCAGTAAACCTAGCAAAGCTGTTGAACTCGGGGCGATCATCACTTTAAGGCAGGGCCAAGAAGAGAAAACAGTGGTTATTGAGCAAATCTCAGATCAACGCCGTGGAGCTCCCGAAGCTCAACTGCTCTATTCCGAGACCGCTGAGAGTATTAGTAAGCGCGAAGAAAACGCGACACGTCGCAGACTTCATGCTCACAATCCAAGCCCAGAGCGTCGTCCAGATAAAAAACAGCGCCGCGACATCATTAAATTTAAGCACCAATAAGCTCAACCAGATTTACGAGGAAACGCCACATGGCAAGCAATGTTTTAAACCGCTACTTATTTGAAGACCTTTCTGTTCGTGGCGAGTTGGTACAATTGGATGAAGCTTACCAACGTATTATTTCTAGCAAGGAATACCCAGCACCCATTCAGAAGTTGCTAGGCGAGCTATTGGTTTCAACAACACTTTTGACAGCAACTCTGAAGTTTGAAGGCTCAATTACAATGCAACTTCAGGGTGACGGTCCTGTATCGCTTGCCGTCATCAATGGCGATCACGATCAGAAGATTCGTGGTGTTGCACGTTTTGAAGGCGACATCGCTGACGATGCAACGATTCATGACCTGATGGGTAAAGGTCACTTAGTGATCACTATCGATCCTAAGAAAGGTGAGCGCTACCAAGGTATTGTTGGTCTTGAAGGCGAAAACTTATCTGAGATTCTAGAAACGTACTTTGCCAACTCTGAGCAGCTAAAAACTCGCCTATGGCTACGTACTGGTGAATATGAAGGCAAGGCGCATGCGGCAGGTATGCTAATCCAAGTTATGCCAGATGGTACTGGTACGCCGGATGATTTCGAGCACCTAGAGCAACTAACCAACACAGTTAAAGATGAAGAGCTATTTAGCTTAGAAGCAAATGAGCTTCTATACCGTCTCTACAACCAAGAGAAAGTTCGCGTGTTCGAACCTCAGCCGGTTGAGTTCTTCTGTGGTTGTTCTCGTGAACGTAGCGGCGCAGCAATTCTTACTGTTGAGCGTACGGAAATAAATGACATTTTGGCAGAGATTGGTTCAATTTCTTTACATTGTGATTACTGCGGCACGAACTATTCGTTCGACGAAGCAGAAGTATCAGAGCTATTTAATCAAGCAAATTCTGGTAACAAAACGCTGCATTAATTCTTACGACTTATCAAGTCTGTAATTTACCCTTCAAAAGGCCAGCACTCGCTGGCCTTTTTGTGATCAAAACCTCGCTACACCTAGCCTTCGCCGTAATAAATTAACCTGTTAATTTTAGACAATTAATAATGACTTTGCTCTAGCGCAAAGCTTTGCGCACACGATAAACTAGCTCTACCAATATGTGATGTGTCGCTTAAAACCCCAATAAAATTGCGGATATTTTTTGAGCTATATCCCTGTTTTATCTGAGGCCCATTGCTAGCATGGTGAGCAGACAAAAATTAAAAAATTATTACAAAATCCCTACAAATATTCCGATAAGGAGCACCTATGACCGTTATGGAACATACAAAGGCTGCAACAATTGATCTTACCAAACACGGGCTTCAAAACGTAAAGGAGGTTATTCGTAACCCTAGTTATGAAGTGTTGTTCGAAGAAGAAACTCGCGCTGATCTGGAAGGCTATGAAAAAGGCGTAGTCACCGAATTAGGTGCTGTCGCTGTTGATACTGGTATTTTTACCGGCCGCTCACCAAAAGATAAATACATCGTCAAAGATGCGACAACTGAAGAACATATGTGGTGGACTTCAGATTCAGTAAAAAATGATAACAAACCAATCGACCAGGCTGTTTGGAATGATTTAAAAGAGCTTGTGACTAACCAGCTTTCTGGTAAACGAGTATTCGTTATCGATGGTTACTGTGGTGCTAACCCAGACACACGTTTAAGTATTCGCGTTATTACAGAAGTGGCGTGGCAAGCGCACTTTGTGAAAAACATGTTCATTCGTCCAAGCGAAGAAGAGCTCGCGACTTTTGAGCCAGACTTCGTTGTCATGAACGGTGCAAAATGTACCAACCAGAAGTGGCAAGAACACGGCCTCAATTCTGAAAACTTCACAGTATTCAACCTTACAGAGCGCATGCAGCTTATCGGCGGTACTTGGTACGGCGGCGAAATGAAGAAAGGCATGTTTGCGATGATGAACTACTTCCTTCCGCTACAAGACATTGCATCGATGCACTGTAGTGCCAACATGGGCAAAGACGATGATGTTGCGATCTTCTTTGGTCTATCTGGTACAGGTAAAACAACCCTATCCACCGATCCGAAGCGTGCACTGATCGGTGATGACGAACACGGATGGGATGACGATGGTGTCTTCAACTTTGAAGGCGGTTGTTACGCAAAAACCATCAAGCTATCTAAAGAAGCAGAACCAGATATCTACAATGCAATCCGTCGTGACGCTCTTCTAGAAAACGTAACAGTGCGCTCGGATGGATCAATCGACTTTGATGACGGTTCAAAAACTGAAAACACTCGCGTTTCTTACCCAATTGAACATATCGAAAACATCGTTAAGCCAGTTTCAAAAGGCGGCCACGCAAACAAAGTTATCTTCCTATCTGCGGATGCGTTTGGTGTTCTTCCTCCGGTATCAAAACTGACTCCAGAGCAGACTAAGTACCACTTCCTATCAGGCTTTACCGCTAAGTTAGCAGGTACAGAGCGTGGCATCACTGAACCTACACCAACATTCTCTGCTTGTTTCGGTGCAGCATTCCTAACGCTACACCCAACCAAATATGCAGAAGTTCTAGTGAAACGTATGGAAGCGGCAGGCGCTGAAGCTTACCTAGTGAACACTGGTTGGAACGGTACTGGCAAACGTATTTCGATTCAGGATACTCGTGGCATCATTGACGCGATTCTAGACGGTTCAATTGAACACGCTGAGACGAAGCACATCCCAATCTTCAACCTTGAAGTACCAACAGCGCTTCACGATGTTGACCCTGGCATCCTAGATCCTCGCGATACCTACACAGATCCACTGCAATGGGAAAGCAAAGCAAAAGATCTGGCTACTCGCTTTATCAATAACTTTGATAAGTACACTGATAATGATGAAGGTAAGGCTCTTGTCGCCGCTGGTCCTCAGCTCGATTAGTGACCTATTTACTATTTGTCTATCTAAGCCCCTCATTTGAGGGGCTTTTTGTTGCCTGAAACCAAAATTTGTTCCAAGCTAGTATCACTAATCATTAAGGGAAGTGATTCATCGTGAAAAAAGCACTGTTGCTGCTGAGTATCCTGCTTGTCAGTATTGCCACTCTGTCTATTTTGACGCTTTATATCGTGATGCAATCACAATATGCTCCTAAAGCGGTCAACTTACTAATCAGCAAGCTTACTCCCTACTCAATAACCACTTCTGGCGTGCAATATAAGGCCCCCTTTCAACTCAAACTCAGTGATGTTGAAATTCAATCTTCTCAACGTGCCATCATGCTGCCAGCAGTGACGCTTTGGCTTAGCCAAATACCGTGGCAACAGAACAAACTTTCCTTCGACTCGATCCTAATAGAAGGTGCCACAATTAATCTTGAGGCAATGTATGCAGAACTCATTGGTGGTGTATACGTCCACCAGCTCGCGTTGAAACATGTCGACATTAGTGCACCAAGATGGTCAGCTCGCGGCGTCAATCTGCAAATCGAACAGCCTCGTTGGGTTACCAACAGCCAATCCTTACCTTACGGTGATATTCAACTTTCGGCTGAACAGCTCTATATGCAAGGCGAGGCGCTGAATAACTTGCTGATCGATATGCGTTATCAGGAAGAAGATAGTACGATTTTTGGTGGCTCATTTAACTGGCGGGGCGCTGTTTTTTCTGGGCAAGCAGAGCAGTATTCCCAAGGTTGGTCGTTAGTTAATGTCACCATCGACAAGCTCTCTTTGCCAGAAAGCGAGCAAGTTGAGCAACTGGTAACGACCTTAAATAACCTTAGCTTGCCGATCAATCACATTAATAGCCTCGATATACTCAGTAGTTCATTTAACTATGGTCACTGGCGCTTCGAACAACTTGACGCGTCGCTAGAAAACCTCTCACTCAATGATTCACTGTGGCAGCATCAAAGTGGATATGTCTCTTTTGATGCCGAAAGTATCAGTAATCAACAAGTACAACTCTTCTCCCCTAGAACGAGATTGGCATTTGCACCACAACAAGTCACGATTGAAGAGTTTGACGCAGATTTTCAACAAGGCAGAGTTCAGTTACAGGGGACGATCAGCCCTAAACAAGTATCTTTGAAGCAACTCAAGATCGTAGGTATAAAGTGGCTGGAGCAAACCGAACTGGCCATCCCAGCCTTTACCGAAATGGTGGTCAACCTCAGTAAGTTAACCATCGAAACCCTGAAGGTTGAGAACAGCCAATTTATTCAGGTAGAACAACGCCCATACTGGCAAGTTTCTGGGCTAAACGTGACCGGTTCGCAACTAACATTAATCGACGAAAACAAAGCAGGACTGCTGTCAGGAGACTTAGACATCAGCGCTAACGCGGCAAGCATCGACAAACTGATCGCCACTCAGGCACACGTGAAAGCGCACGCAGAAAACAATCTAGTCACCCTTGAGCGTGCGTTTATTCCTTTAGAGCAAGGCTATATCGAAGCGTCAGGGATTTGGGACAGAGGCTCTGTTAGCGCTCCTTGGTCACTCTCGGTACATGCCGATGGACTTCCATTAGACCACTATCTTCTGCAACAACGAATGCCGTTCTCGCTATCAGGATTGGCAGAAGCAGAAATCGAACTTAAAGGGTTATCTGGTGACTACTCGATGCTATCTCATAGCCTATCGGGGCATATTCTCACTCAACTACATCAAACTCAGCTAGATGCGGTCAGCCTTGATGGTGAAAAAAACTACCAACAAACATTAGAGCTCAGCGAGATCACGCTTCGCGCTGACAGAGGACGCATGGTGATTGCGGGAGGAAATGACAACGCTCAAATAGCGGGTGAAGTCGATCTCACCAAACCTGAATTTGCTACTTTGTTACTGAAAGCTGAACAGAAATGCCAAGAGCTTTGGTCTGATGTTCTAGGTAAAGCGAATGTGATTAAACAAACCTGTAGCGACAAGGAGCCTCCGCTGCCGAAGGCCATCGATAGTCATGATTTTGATTTGGAAGCAGGGCCCAGCACAGCTTTGTAGTTCGGTAGCAGCATGTAGGTACCCACAAAGTCCACCGCAGCTTTGTCTCCACTGTAGATGGTCACGTGAATCACAATACGTGCTTTGCGACCAGAAGCCAGTCGGTCTAAGTCACCACTAATGCCATCAAGGGACGTAGATGCAACGGGGTTCTGCGTGACTGGATGACGATAACGAATTTGGCTGTCAGCCAATACAATATCCCCAGTGAGGTTACGCTCTTTCATTAGCAACCAGGTTAGACCCCAGCCCGTTAAGGTGGCGAGAGTAAAAGCCGAGCCAGCAAACATCGTATTGTGAGGGTTTAAGTTCGGATTTAGCTGCGCACTACACTCAAACTGATAGCCTGTGTATTGGTTGATTTTGATACCCATTTTGTCACTAATAGGAATCTGATTCTCCCAGCGCTCTTGCAACTCTGTACACCATTCTGGCTTACGCAATACATTAGCCATCGGATCGAGTTGCTTCACCATTTGTTGGTGACGAACAGGTCCACGCTCATCGGTCAACTCACCACGTCGTTCAAATCCATTCTTCTCATAAAACGAAATGGCATCTTCTCGGGCATTACAAACCAGTCGTTTGGCACCTTCCTGGCGTGCTAACGACTCTAGAGCAACGAGGACTAATGAACCCATCCCCTTACTGCGTCGATTACCTTTTACCGCCATATAGCGAATCTGACCTTCGCTATCTGGGGTTATGTAAAGACGGCCAATCGCCATAGGTAAGCCACGTCCATCAACTATCATGCGGTGATGGCTCATGGGATCGTATTCATCACGCTCTGAGCCAATCGGCATGCGCCAAGGCTCTCTTAGCATCTGCCAACGAAAGTGATAATACTTATTGAGTTGGTTCTCTGTTTTTGGCGTGATCAGCTTAAACATAAAAATCCTTTTTTATGGAGACAGATAGTGTCTCCCCACTATTTCTTATAATTATACTTGTAACCAGAAGGTGACTGGGCCGTCATTGACCAAAGACACCTTCATATCAGCAGCAAAACGTCCGCGTTCCGTAGGAAGAACCTCTGCGCAGCGATCAGCAAAGTACTCATATAAGCGCTCAGCTTCCGTAGGATGAGCACCTCTAGAAAATCCCGCTCGAGTGCCCTTTTTTGTGTCAGCCGGAAGAGTGAACTGAGAGACCACCAAAACTTTACCTTCAACTTGTTGGACGTTGAGGTTCATTTTGTCTTCATCATCACCAAAAACACGATAAGTCGTCACACGCTCCATTAGTCGCTTCGCCTTTGCTTCATCATCGTCTTTTTCTACCCCTAGCAGCACAAGTAGACCTTTGTCTATCTCTCCAACCACTTCACCATTTACGCGTACGGCTGCTTCACTCACTCTTTGGATCAGGGCTATCACTGTACTTTCCTTCTGACGGTTTAACTTGAATTTTTGTTGAGTGTACCACTTCTTTGGGCTCGCTCCACTGCTCTCTTTCTCCCAGAGCAGCGGTAACTTCGGCACCAACGAGTACAATAAGCCAGCACAGATACACCCAAACAAACAGAATAGGAATAGCCGCTAACGCCCCATAGATCAGCTGGTACGAGGGAAACTGAGTGATATAGGCCGCGAAGCCTTTTTTACTTGCTTCAAACAGCAGTGCCGCGACAATTGCCCCCACCATAGCATGGGAAATGCGAACTTTTTTATTCGGTACCAAAAGGTACAAACCAACAAACGCGAAGAAAGATAACAGAAACGGCAACCAACGCAGCAGTAGATCATAAATCCCTGAGATGGCTTCACTTTCGATAATTTTCAAAGACGTAACGTAAGACGTCGCGGCTATACTGGCACCAACCAGAATTGGACCAAGAGTCAAAACCATCCAATACATCGAAAATGAAAATACAGCGCGGCGCTTTTGTTTAACTCGCCAAATGTAGTTAAGGTTCTTATCGATATTTGAAATCAACATCAACGCGGCAACAAAAAGAAAAACACCACCCACTGCACTCATCTTGCCAGTGTTGGCGACAAACTCCAGCAACGCCCCCTTTACTGCATCTCCAGCCGCAGGCACAAAGTGGGTAATAACAAAGTCTTGCATCGCGTCACCGGCATTTTCAAATATCGCAAAAGACGAAAGAACAGAAAGCAATACGGTCAACATTGGTACGATAGATAACAAGGTAATGTAAGCAAGATATCCCGCATTCACATTGACTCTATCATGTCCCATACGGGTCAGCAGATAACGTACAAACAACACCGCTTGCTTAATCAATGGCTCGATTTTCAACTTGTATCTCCCAACTAACTCAGTCATCCTAACGTTCTAATTCTAAAGGAAAGGAACCCATCATGCCGTACTTACTGGCGATTGTATTGTCGATTTTTACCTTAACAGGATGTCAATCAGCCTATTACTCTGCAATGGAGCAAGTAGGCTACCACAAACGCGACATCATGGTGGATCGTGTCGAAGATGCAAAAGAATCACAACAAGATGCCCAACAAGAATTTACCAGTGCTTTGGAAGCTCTCTCGGCTTTAACTCACTTTGATGGTGGTGAACTGGAAACGGTGTACAACCAAATCAATGACAAGTATCAAGATAGCGAGAAAGCGGCACAAGAAGTGAGTGATCGAATTGCGGCCATTGAAGATGTTTCTGATGCCTTATTTGCAGAGTGGCAAAGCGAGCTCGAACTCTACACTAGCAGCAAGCTCCGTCGCGCCAGTGAGCAAAAATTAAAAGAGACTCAACGCTCATACAACACAATGCTGTCGGCGATGAAACGTGCTGAAGATAAGATGACGCCAGTGCTTAATACACTGCGTGACAACACTCTCTACTTAAAACATAACCTCAACGCGAGTGCCATTGGC
This sequence comes from Vibrio sp. M250220, assembly GCF_036533795.1. Classification (NCBI taxonomy): domain Bacteria; kingdom Pseudomonadati; phylum Pseudomonadota; class Gammaproteobacteria; order Vibrionales; family Vibrionaceae; genus Vibrio; species Vibrio sp. M250220. The sequence continues at coordinate 42,203 of NZ_JATABI010000029.1, forward strand.
GCACTGCAAGGTGAGTTCACAAGCTTAGAGCAAGATATTCAATACGCAATTAAACAAATGAACGCAGCCATTGCTGAATCAGATAAGTTCCTACAGAAACTAAGCCAAAAATAACGGATAAAAAAAGCCCCGAGCATCGCTCAGGGCTTATTCAATTTAATCCGTTACAGATTACTTAGCTGCACGAGAAGCACGCTTACGATCGCTTTCCGTTAGGAATTTCTTACGTACACGGATGCTTTCAGGAGTGACTTCTACTAGCTCATCGTCATCGATAAATTCTAGAGCTTGCTCTAGTGTCATGATGATTGGCGGAGTAAGAACCTGTGCGTCATCCGTACCAGATGCACGAACGTTAGTTAACTGCTTACCTTTAAGTGCGTTTACCGTCAGATCGTTATCACGGCTGTGAATACCGATAACCATGCCTTCGTATACTTCTACACCGTGACCAATGAATAAGCGACCACGCTCTTGAAGGTTAAATAGTGCGTTAGTTAGCGCTTTACCCGCTGCGTTAGCAATCAACACACCGTTGATACGTTGACCGATATTACCGCCTTTGTGTGGGCCGTAGTGATCAAACGTATGGTAAAGAAGACCAGAACCTGAAGTTAGAGTCATAAATTCTGTTTGGAAACCAATTAGACCACGAGATGGCATAACGAAATCCATACGGATACGACCTTTACCATCAGGAGACATGTCTTTCAGCTCACCTTTACGTAGGCCGATGTTTTCCATGATACCGCCCTGATGCTCTTCCATCACGTCGATAGTTACCGTTTCAAACGGTTCCATTAGCTGACCGTTTTCTTCTTTAATGATAACTTCTGGACGAGATACTGCTAGCTCGAAACCTTCACGACGCATGTTTTCGATCAGGATAGATAGGTGAAGCTCACCACGACCTGATACGCGGAATTTGTCTGGATCGTCTGTTTGTTCAACACGCAGTGCAACGTTGTGGACAAGTTCTTTTTCTAGGCGCTCAAGAATGTTACGTGAAGTAACGAACTTACCTTCTTTACCTGCAAACGGAGACGTGTTTACTTGGAACGTCATTGTTACTGTTGGTTCATCAACAGACAGTGCCGGCAGTGCTTCAACTTGGTTTTGAGCACAGATAGTGTCAGAGATTTTCAGCTCGCCAAGACCTGTGATTGCGATGATATCGCCCGCATGAGCTTGCTCAACTTCGTGACGCTCAAGGCCTAGGTAGCCCATTACTGTACCGACTTTACCGTTACGAGTTTTACCGTCTGCACCAATAACCGTTACTTGTTGGTTAGGTTTAACGCTACCACGTGTTACACGTGCAACACCGATAACACCAACGTAAGAGCTGTAGTCTAGCTGAGAAACTTGCATCTGTAGTGGACCTTCAAGGTCAACTTCTGGTGCCGCTACTTCTTCAACGATAGTTTGGAATAGTGGTTCCATGTTCTCGCCAGTTTCACCCTCTTCTAGAGCTGCCCAACCGTTAAGTGCTGATGCGTAAACCACTTTAAAGTCTAGCTGATCATCAGTAGCACCTAGGTTGTCGAATAGGTCGAACACTTGGTCCATAACCCAATCAGGACGAGCGCCAGGACGGTCAATCTTGTTGATAACAACGATAGGCTTAAGACCGTGAGCAAATGCTTTTTGTGTTACGAAACGCGTTTGAGGCATTGGGCCGTCAACTGCGTCAACGATAAGTAGCACTGAGTCTACCATCGACATAATACGTTCTACTTCACCACCGAAGTCCGCGTGTCCCGGAGTGTCTACGATGTTGATACGGTAGTCATTCCAGTTAATCGCTGTGTTCTTAGCAAGAATGGTAATACCACGCTCTTTTTCGATGTCGTTCGAGTCCATGACTCGCTCTTCAGCTTCACCGCGAGACTCTAAAGTACCTGATTGCTGTAGTAGTTTATCAACCAGTGTTGTTTTACCGTGGTCAACGTGCGCGATGATCGCGATATTTCTTAATTTATCAATCTGTGGAGTAGCCATGGATTTGATTCGCTCGATAGAAGAAGCCCGCTAGCAAAAACTCAGTTTTGGATAGCGCACTTACTTGATTAAAAAAACGGCCATAATGTACCAGATTCTAGCGAAAAACCCAGAAATATGTGATCTGATTCGCTGCATTTCAACAGATATTTTTCTAGCCACCACTAAATCACCAAACGTAACACCAAATCCTGATTGACATCGAAGGGAAAACTGGGCTGAATGGAACACGATTTTGTTTGTTATTGGTGCAACAAACCCAAAGAGCACCAAAATAGTGCAACAACAGATCATTTTGGTGCAAATTATTGCACCAAGTTAAACATCAACAAGCCAAACCATTGAAATTAATGGAATAATTTTTTTGGCACGGTTTTGGCTTTAATTAAATCGGCATCGATTAATACGATTGAAAAGAAATTAATCAATGCTGGATTTCAAACGAATCGAGCTAAACCGCTTTAATAACACTGGAGGTTATCCAAGATGTCAGTAGAAAACGTTCTATCGCTGATCCAAGAAAACGAAGTTAAGTTTGTTGACCTACGCTTTACAGATACAAAGGGTAAAGAGCAACATATTTCAATCCCTGCTCACCAAATCGACGCAGACTTCTTCGAAGAAGGTAAGATGTTCGATGGTTCTTCTGTTGCTGGCTGGAAAGGCATCAACGAATCAGACATGGTAATGATGCCTGACGCATCATCAGCGGTTCTTGACCCGTTCACAGAAGATGCAACGCTAAACATCCGTTGTGACATCCTTGAACCTGCAACGATGCAAGGTTATGACCGCGACCCACGCTCTATCGCGAAACGCGCAGAAGACTACATGCGTTCTACTGGTATCGCTGATACTGTACTCGTTGGTCCAGAGCCTGAGTTCTTCCTATTTGATGATGTAAAATTCTCAACAGATATGTCTGGCTCTTTCTTCAAAATCGACGATGTTGAAGCAGCTTGGAATACTGGTTCAGACATCGAAGGTGGTAACAAAGGTCACCGTCCAGGCGTTAAAGGTGGTTACTTCCCAGTTGCTCCTGTTGACTCTTCACAAGACATCCGTTCAGCAATGTGTCTAATCATGGAAGAGATGGGCCTAGTTGTAGAAGCTCACCACCATGAAGTTGCAACGGCTGGTCAGAACGAAATCGCTACTCGCTTTAACACGCTAACAACGAAAGCGGACGAAATCCAAATCTACAAGTACGTTGTACACAACGTTGCACACGCATTCGGCAAAACAGCGACATTCATGCCTAAGCCACTTGTAGGTGATAACGGTTCTGGTATGCACGTTCACCAATCTCTAGCGAAAGACGGCGTTAACCTATTCGCTGGCGACAAGTACGGCGGCCTATCTGAAATGGCTATCTACTACATCGGTGGTATCATCAAGCACGCTCGCGCGCTAAATGCTCTAACAAACCCATCGACTAACTCGTACAAGCGTTTGGTTCCTCACTACGAAGCTCCCGTTATGCTAGCTTACTCTGCTCGTAACCGCAGCGCTTCTATCCGTATCCCAGTGGTACCAAGCCCTAAAGCGCGTCGTATCGAAGTTCGCTTCCCAGATCCAGCAGCAAACCCATACCTAGCATTTGCGGCAATGCTGATGGCTGGTCTTGATGGTATTAAGAACAAGATTCACCCAGGTGAAGCAATGGATAAAGACCTTTACGATCTACCAGCTGAAGAAGCTGCAGAGATTCCAAAGGTTGCAGAGTCACTAAAACAAGCACTTGAGTGTCTTGACGAAGACCGTGAGTTCTTGACTGCGGGTGGTGTATTCTCTGATGACTTTATCGACTCTTACATTGCACTAAAAACTGCTGATGTTGAACGTGTGAACACTGCTGTTCACCCACTAGAGTTCGAACTGTACTACTCTGTATAATCGACATTAGTGCGCAACACACGGTTGCAATGAACATTATTAAGGCTCGCCTTTTAGGCGAGCCTTTTTATTTTCCGGTGTCGAGAATCAGACATTACTTACACCTTCAACTCTTTTGTAATTCAACATCTTATAGACGGCAAGCTTATTGCATTAACAACTCTAGAAACCGTGCATTAGCAGTAGCCATGATGAATAACTGAACAAAATCGACACTAAAGTACCTGTATGCAATAGGTTTTAGCTTCAGTTCTTACAGTGAATGCGCCATACTTGAATTTTCTTTCGCACCAATTTGGTGCGCTGCACTATTCAAGTTCAAGGATGAGGGAGAGAGCAGTGGACAGCGAACTCAATAACATTATTTTAAACCACCAAGTGACCGCGATTCTAATTATGAATGAGTCACTTCAGGTGAAGTACGCCAATCCAGCGGCTGAACAACTGTTTTCTCAAAGTGCTAAGCGAATAGTCAATCATCCACTATCACATTTAATCCAGCATGCCTCACTGGATCTTGCACTGCTGTCACAACCACTACAAAGTGGACAAAGCATTACTGACAGCGATGTTACCTTTGTTGTCGATGGCAAACCATTGATGCTTGAAGTGACTGTAAGCCCAATATCTTGGAATAAAAAAATAATGCTGCTGGTTGAAATGAGGAAAATAGGCCAGCAACGTCGCTTGTCCCAAGAGCTGAATCAACATGCTCAGCAACAAGCCGCAAAGCTACTAGTTAGAGGCCTTGCGCATGAGATTAAAAACCCTCTCGGTGGCTTACGTGGTGCTGCTCAGCTACTAGAACGCACTCTCCCAGATCCTAGCCTAGCTGAATATACCCAAATCATTATCGAACAGGCCGATCGTTTACGCGCCTTAGTGGATCGACTACTGGGCCCACAAAGACCAGGGAAAAAGCGCCCAGAAAACCTCCACCTTATCCTTGAAAAAGTCCGTCAGTTGGTTGATCTTGAAGCCAACCAGAGTGTCACTATCGAACGCGACTACGACCCCAGCCTGCCGGAAATTCTTATGGATGCGGATCAGATTGAGCAGGCACTGCTGAATATTGTGAGTAATGCTGGACAAATTTTGAATGGGCAACAAAACGGCGAAATTATTATTCGCACCAGAACAGTGCATCAGGCCAATATTCACGGTCAACGCTGCAAGCTAGCGGCACGAATCGAAATTACGGACAACGGTCCAGGTATTCCTGCCGACCTACAAGACACTCTTTTCTACCCTATGGTCAGCGGAAGAGAAGGGGGGACAGGGTTAGGCCTGTCGATAGCACAAAATTTAATAGACCAACACCAAGGCAAAATTGACGTTGAGAGTTGGCCTGGAAGAACCACATTTACGATTTATTTACCCATTTAAACAATGGAAAGTAATCTTGCTGCAAGGAAATCAATATGAGTAAAGGATACGTTTGGGTTGTTGATGATGACAGCTCTATCCGTTGGGTGATGGAGAAGACTCTCTCATCTGCCAACATAAAGTGTGAAACCTTTGCAGATGCTGAAAGCGTTTTAATGGCACTTGAACGAGAAACGCCTGACGTACTCGTTTCAGATATTCGTATGCCAGGCATTGATGGGATTGAGCTACTTAAACAAGTACATGAATGTTCACCTGAACTTCCTGTCATTATCATGACTGCCCACTCAGATCTTGATGCAGCGGTCAATGCCTACCAAAAAGGGGCGTTTGAATATCTCCCTAAGCCTTTCGATGTTGATGAAACTCTGACTTTAGTTGAGCGAGCTATCACACATAGCCACGAGCAGAGACAAGAGCAAGCATCACTGGCTGGCGAAGGTTACACGCCTCCAGAGATCATTGGTGAAGCGCCAGCAATGCAGGAAGTATTCCGTGCAATTGGTCGACTGTCTCGTTCTTCGATCTCCGTACTCATCAACGGTGAATCAGGTACAGGTAAAGAACTGGTCGCTCATGCGCTTCATCGCCATAGCCCTCGAGCCAGCAAACCCTTTATTGCTCTTAATATGGCGGCGATACCAAAAGACTTGATTGAGTCAGAGCTGTTTGGTCATGAAAAAGGCGCCTTTACCGGAGCCAACAGCGTTCGCCAAGGACGCTTTGAACAAGCCAATGGTGGAACCTTATTTTTGGATGAGATCGGCGACATGCCGCTCGATATTCAAACACGACTACTACGAGTCTTAGCGGATGGTCAGTTCTATCGCGTTGGTGGACACTCCCCCATCAAAGTGGATGTTCGTATCGTCGCAGCAACACACCAGAACCTTGAAAAACTCGTTTCAAAAGGCAATTTCCGCGAAGATTTGTTTCATCGCCTCAACGTCATTCGAATTCATATCCCTGCACTGAGAGAGCGCAAACAGGATATAGAAAAACTCACTTTACACTTCCTAGCATTAGCGGCTGAAGAACTCAGTGTTGATGTCAAAACACTGCATCCCAGCACGGTAGAAACGCTTAATCGGTTGGATTGGCCAGGTAACGTTCGTCAGTTAGAAAACATCTGTCGCTGGTTAACTGTTATGGCGAGTGGCTCAGAAATTCTACCCGGAGATCTACCCACTGAATTGCTTGAGGACAAAAGGCACAACAATGTCAGTTCAGCAGGTTCATGGCAGCAACAATTGGCAAGCTGGGCAAGAAACTCTCTTGCTCAAGGAGATACCGAGCTACTTTCTTACGCACTTCCTGAATTTGAGCGTATACTTTTGGAAGCAGCGTTAGAACATACTAACGGTCATAAACAAGACGCAGCGAAAGTTTTAGGCTGGGGACGAAACACCCTGACCCGAAAGCTCAAAGAGCTTTACTGACATCAAGTCGCTTAACAACCGACTCAGATAATGAAGGTTACTACGGACAGATTGCAGTCTATTATTTGTATGGTAATCACCGTTTTACCCTCTGTCACTCGCCTTGTATTACGATCAGTGCATAAGGGGTCGGATGAAAGTGACTACAAAGATCACCCTCAGAACAGCTGTTGTACTGCCGTTTGTATTGATATTTATCTTTACAATCGGAGTGATCATAGCAGTACAGAAGAACAGCTATGAAGAGATGGTCGTCGATATCAGCAGTAAACAACTATCAGCTCTAACTGAGAACGTCAGACTTGAGCTTAATAGTTTTCTCAATGAACCCTTTCAGGCAAGTCTTGCTCTCAGCCACTCTATTGGGTTCAATGAACTTTATCGTTCAGGAGACACATCTAATATTGAGCAGTATTTGCTAACCTCCTTTCGCGATCTCTACAATACCTTCCCTCAACTCGATGTTATCGGCTTCGGCGGAGAAAGTGCTGAGTACGTAGGTTTCCGCAAAGAGCCCGATAAAAGCTACACCTTAATGGTTCAGGATAATCGTACCCAATATAAGTTGGTCATTTATCGTGGAAAAGTCATTAACGAAAATGTTCGCTCGGTGATCGATAACTATGATCCAAGAGTCCGACCATGGTATGCCCCCGTAGCCAAAATGCGTCTGCCCATGTGGTCATCCATCTATGCCAATGCAGATGAAAGGCAAGAGATCACCTTATCCGCTCTAACCCCCGTATTTTATGGCGATCAATTCCAAGGGGTGGTAGTAACTGATGTCAAAATCGACACGTTTAATACCTTCCTAAAAGAACAGCAAAAGCACACCAACGCACTGATCTATATTGTCGATGACAAGAAGCGTCTCATTGCTCACTCAACAAATGGTAATGTCGTCTCTTGGGGTACATCTTTAACTCCAAAAGGAGAGCGACTATTCGCAACAGAAAATACAAATCCAATAATCAAAGCCAATGCCGAGTATTCGGCATCACAAGGGTTATACCAACTGAACCAGACTCAACGTTTTACAATCGATATCAGTGGAGATCGCTATTTCAACCATTTCACCCCTTACATCGATGAGCATGGTTTGAAATGGTATATCGGTGTTGCTATTTCCGAGTCACATCTGCTCGGTAAACTGCCAGAAAGTCAGCGAAATAGTTGGGTTATTGGATTAATAGCGAGCTTTATCGGCATCGTTGTTGGTTTGCTCGCCTTTAACCAGATAATGACACCCATCACATCAACAGCAGCAGCCAAACGTCTTGCGAAAGGTGACTGGGATAGCCATATGCCACAGCCAGGCAATATCTATGAAACCTCTATGCTGGTGTTCGCATTTAACGAAATGGCCAACAACTTATACCAATCTAAGTAAAAATATGATCTAATTAAGGCTGTCATTTCTACACGAGAATGCCATGGATAGCCTCGACAACATCGACTTTAAAAAACTCGCTAGTCAGCAGAAGTCTATACAAATGAAGATGCGTTTACTTGCTCTAGCACACTTTAAAGAAGGGCGGTCTCGAACA
>NZ_JATABI010000030.1:0-57935 GCF_036533795.1 Vibrio sp. M250220
GAAACCCAAAAAGAGACCACAACCACCCAAGATGTACCCAAGACCATCACTTGATGACCCGATCCCGTGGGATAAAGTCAATCAAGTCTGGTATAACCCAGGCTACAAAGTACAGAATCTAGCAGATGTTGTTCCAAGCACACCAGAGTGAAAGTGAGTGGCGAGTGGCGAGTGGCGAGTGGCGAGTGGCGAGTGGCGAGTGGCGAAAAAACTAAAGGGTTGACTCTATAAGTCAACCCTTTCATGTCACTGTCAGTTAATAAAAACTTGCGGCTCTTTTAGCGCGGCGAAATGTTGGATAAACATTTCACATGAACCGTGATCTCTTCACGGTCATGATACAGATGCTTAGCTTGCAGACGGAACTTAACACCGTTTTCAATCATAAATATTTTCAAGTTTTCAATATCTTGCAGTACTTCGTCGTAGCGGCCTTTCATCGGTAGTTTGAGGTTAAAGATGGCCTCTTTAGCCCAACCACTGATGATCCACTCACCCATCAATTGTGCTACGCGTGATGGCTTTTCAATCATGTCACAGACTAACCAAGTAACGTTCTTACGAGCTGGCTCGAACTTGAAACCATCTTCTTGGTGATGCTTAACCTGACCCGTCTCCATTAAACTATCCGCCATCATGCCGTTATCAACCGAGTGAACAAACATTGAACGTTTAACGAGCTGATACGTCCAGCCACCTGGACAAGCACCTAAATCAACACCCCACATACCTGCGGCTAAACGCTCATCCCATTCTTCACGAGGGATAAAGACATGGAAGGCCTCCTCTAGCTTAAGCGTAGAACGACTCGGTGCATCTGCCGGGAATTTTAAACGCGGGATCCCCATAAAGAATTGAGAGTTATTCTCTGGTAGAGAGTAACCAACAAAACAGTGCCCAGAGGCAACAAAACAGATATGCAACACAGGCTTTTTAGGGCTATCTTTTGCAAAAAGAATACCTTTACCACGTAACGCCTGACGCATTGGGACAGTGAATTTACGACAGAACTTAAGCAATTCTTTAGCTTCATTGGTATCTGGTGTTTCAATGCGGATATCACCACAACGAGGCATACTATCAACATCGTTCAACGCTTCAAGCATTGGAGAAATACGGTCTTCTCGTGGGAGATCTTCAATTTCAGTGGCTACCGCAAACATCTGACGAGCAAAAATCAGCGCTTTAAAATCCAGCTCTTTTACCAGTTTTTCTGCATCACCATCTTGGTAGCATTCAAACAGCACATAACCTGTATTCTTCTTGAGGCGTGGGAAACCAAACACTTCTAACTGAGTGGCTCTATCTTGGATTTCTCCGGCACACTCTTTTTCAAAGCCACTACGGCAGTAGAGCATTAACTGTTTCACTGATTCACCTCTTTAGTCTGTAGTGCTGCGTAGACAAACAGTCCCCACCCAAGCATAAAGGTTAAACCACCCAATGGCGTAATTGGACCAAACCATTTGATACCGGTTAACGCAAGTGCGTAGAGGCTGCCGCTAAAACAAAAGATGCCGATGATAAAGCAAATCGCTGCAAGGGCGAAATATTTTTGTGACTTTGGCTGCAATTTAACCTGCAGTAATAGACCACAAACCACAATCGCCAACGCGTGAATAAACTGATACTGAACGCCAGTGTTGAACACACCGATAAGATAAGGTGACAGCATCGACTTGAGGCTATGGGCCGCAAAAGCGCCTAATCCAACGCCTACCCCCATTAATGAGCCACCGAATGCCAATAGGTATTTACTTTTCACCGTACACCTCAAGTATAAAAGCAGCGAGATTGTCCACTGCCAAAGCAATATTGCTTTGCTCGCTGTGGCCTGAACGTACTCGCGGCTTAAAGCTATGATCGCCATCTGGGATAAACACGGTCTGAACGCTTTCTGATAGACGAAAGTCTTTCAACTCTTCACGTTTACCAAACGTATCTCGTTCTCCTTGCAAAACAAGGCATGGCTTAGACAGCGTTGCTAAGTGTTCGCCTTTGTAGTTTTCCGGCTTACCAGGAGGATGAAATGGAAAACCTAAACACGCGACGCCAGCCACCAAAGGGGCATCTGCGAGTAAACTTGCCATGCGCCCACCCATCGATTTGCCGCCAATCACAACGGGAGTATCCCCAGCAAGCTCACCAATCACTTTTTGAAAGGCCTCAAGCAGCTTAGGCGCTCTATCTGGCGGACGCTTCTTACCATCTTCCGCTCGCTTGACCATGTATGGAAAGTTAAACCGTACAACCTCAATACCTTTGTCTGCGAGTCCTTTAGCAACCGAGTTCATAAACTCATGATCCATCCCTGCACCGGCACCATGGGCGAAAATAAACAGAGGATCGGATGACTTGCCATCACGTAAATAATCAGTCATCCAGCAACTCCTCTTGCTCGCTCTGTGCTTTCGCTAACATCCAATCACGGAAAGTCGCAATTCGCCCCATATCGGCTTGTTTCTCGTGGCAAACCACATAAAACGCATTTTTAGATAGCAATACTTCATCGAATGGCGCAATTAAACGACCCGCTTCCAGCTCAGGTTGTGCCAGAACATTGTTTCCGAGAGCGACACCTTGGCCGTGAGCAGCGGCTTGTAACACCATGGTTGAGTGACTGAATATCGGTCCGTGATTGACATTTACCCCTTCAATACCATTTTGTTTCGCAAACTGTTTCCAATCTTTACGAGATGTGTCGTGCAGCAAGGTATGCTGCTTTAGATCACTTAGAGTTTCTAATGGTTTGTTACCTAAAAGTAACGATGGTGAACAAAGTGGGATCAAGAATTCTTGGTAGAGTTTATCGGCACGTAAGCCAGGCCAGTTACCTCGACCATAATAGATAGCAACATCAACATCATCAGTCAGTGAACCCTCATCCATATCCACTGCCTTGATACGTACATCGATATCCGGTTCTTGCTGGTTGAAATCGGCCAGTCTAGGCACTAGCCACTGGATAGCAAAACTAGGTGGCAAACTGATCGTTAACGCCCCCTTCTCACTACGCTCTAGCACTTTGTCAGTAGCTTCTGCTAAAGATGTAAAAATATCCTTTATATCGAGAAAGTAGCTTTGCCCTTCTTCTGTTAGTAGTAACGAGCGATTTCGACGTCGAAATAGCTTTAAGCCGAGGAATTCTTCTAGCGCTTTAATTTGGTGACTAACCGCAGCCTGAGTCACAAACAACTCCTCTGCCGCACGAGTAAAGCTCAAGTGACGAGCAGCAGCCTCAAACACTTTCAATGAGTTTAAGGGAGGTAATCTTCTAGACATAGCAGCCTTCTAAAAAGTGGATTAGTTTTTTTAATCTGAAACATTATAAAATGTCCATTGCCTGACGACCAGAGAAATTCTATATTTCACCCCGCAATGAGGAATCAGAACGGCTTGGTTCCCTTTTGAATCAATTGACTTCTTGTTGCGATGTTGTGTTTGCAAACTCGTATTTCGAGTTAGGTAGGTTTCTACCAGTTTCGTTGAAAACAACGAAACATATACTTCCTGTATTTATTTTGACCTGTCTGTCAAATTTTTTAGCACCGCCTCTATGGCGGTGTTTTTTTATGCGCGAAATTTATAGATATAAAAAAAGCGCAAATCGAGTGACCGATTTGCGCTTTTTAATAACCTTGAATTTACCGAGATTAAGGGCGGTAAACCTTCACGTTATGGAAGCCCTGCTCTTGTAGGTAAAGAGCCTGTAGGCGGCTCATTACGCCTCGGTCACAGTACAGCAGGTAAGTCTTCGACTGGTCTAGATCACCAAACTGAGTGCCTAGTTTGAAGAATGGAATGTGTTTAACCTCTACCCCGTCAATTTCTAACGGGTTATCGTCTTCCTCTTCAGGGCTACGAATATCAAGTACAATCGCATGCTGTTCAATTGCTTGAACTTGCTCAACTTCAGGAGCCGCTTTTTCTGTCTCTTTAGCAATATCACGAATATCCATCACTCGCGCGTCACGGACAACTTGCTCAAGGATATCGAAATCGAATTTCTCTTCTTCAGCGTCCAGTTTCGCTTTAATCGCTTTAACCGTTGGCTTCTTAGAAATCACACCACAGTACTCTGGCATTGTTTTCGCGAAGTCTTCAGTGCCGATATCACGAGCTAGGTTAATGATGTCTTCTTTATCCCAGTTGATCAGTGGACGTAGGATTAGCGTATCAGTCACATTATCGATATGACGTAGGTTGGTCAGAGTTTGGCTTGAAACCTGACCGAGTGCCTCACCAGTCACCAAAGCTTCAATCTTAAATTTCTCTGCCACCATACCCGCAGCACGCATAAACATACGCTTAAGAACAACGCCCATTTGGCCGTCATCCACTTTCTCTAAGATCTCGCCTACAACAGGCTCAAAGTCTACGGAAATAAAACGTACTTTTGCCGAAGAACCGTATTTATTCCATAGGTAGTAAGCGACTTGCTTAACGCCAATTTCGTGCGCTGGACCACCTAGGTTAAAGAAACAGTAATGTACTTTAGAACCACGTTTGATGTGCAGGTAGCTAGAGACGCCCGAATCAAAGCCACCAGAGATCAAGCTAAGAACATCTTCTTGTGTTCCCAGAGGGAAACCACCAAGACCTTTGTGACGAGCGATTACTTGATTTAGCTTTTCATTTGCGACTTCAAGTTTCACGGTCACATCTGGGTTGCGTAAACGAACACTCGCACTTTCTACCGCTTGGTTCAGACCACCACCGACGTAACGCTCTAATTCAATTGAAGTAAAGTCATGTTTACCACGGCGCTTAGCACGTACCACAAAGGTTTTCCCTTCAATAAGTGGACGATTTAGCTCTAACACCTGTTCGTAGATGTCATGCAGATCTTTGAACTCTGACTGCTGAACTTCCAGTACATGGTGGATACCTGGAGTTTGCGTCAATACTTCAAGAGTCTCTTTGTAGTATTCAGATGACTCAGAAGTCACTTCAATATGGTCACGGCGGTTAAAGACAGCAACAGACTCTGTACGACTCTTGACGATGTTACGGATATTGCATTCAAGAATCTTTGTGAAGCGCTTACGCACAGACTCACTTTTTACAAAAATTTCTGGATGGGGCTTTACGATAAATTTCATAATTCACTTCACAAGTTAACTGTTTCGCTAGTTTAATGCTCTATTAGAGCGTAGCAGCGGTCTTTCGCCATGTACTGCCTCTAAGGGCGCAAGATTATACATGAAGCAATGCCCATAAAAAAGACGAGCTTTTTGCTCGTCTTTTTAGCTTGCTATTGTAAAGCAGTAACTTCGTCACTCAGAAGTGGTTCACCTTGCATAATACTGATTTCTACTCGTCGATTTCTTGAACGTTGAGCTTCAGTATCATTTGGCCCCAACGGCTCTGTATCTGCCATACCCCTCACTCGGAGACGTTGGTGATTAAACCCACGTACCTTCTCCATTTCTTGAGCAACAGAGACAGCACGCTGCGCCGACAGATCCCAGTTAGATCGGTAGAGTTCAGAATCAATACGTTGATTGTCTGTATGCCCTGATACTCTCACAACCCCCGGAATGTCTTTGACCAAATCGGCTATCTGACGCACCAAAGGTCGGAACTTAGGTTGTAAGAATGCTGAGCCTTCTGGGAACGCGCCTTTTTCTCTAATGCGTATATCTATTTGCTGACCGAGATTTTCAACTTCAATCGCGCCTTGCTCTATCTCGCGTTCTAGAGCTTTCTTGATACTTTCCATTACAGTTTCAAGCTCTTGAGACATCTCAGCAGACTGTTGCTGCTCATTATCCGACTCAGAATTTTGATTGTTCTGCGTTGAAGTATCTGGTGATTGTCCACCAGTTAAGGAACCTTGATCCCTTTGAGTACCACCAGCTCTATCTGATTCACCTTCGTGAAATTCAAGCGTCTGCTGAGTAATATCGATGGTCTGTTGCATAATCACGTCAATCGGTGTTGGCTCAGGGCGACCTGGCCTAAACTCTTGCGCAATGATACTGGTACCTTTAGGGATATCTTTCACTTCAAGACGGTTTTGAACACCAAATGCAAACTTCATCGAACCTGCGATCTGTTTGAACTTCAGTACGTCCATCTCCGAAAACGAAAGAAGCAGTACGAAGAAACACATCAATAGTGACATCAAGTCTGCAAATGTTCCCATCCAAAGCGGGAGGCCGGGCGGCGGACATTTGCAGTCGTTATCATCATCCATAACTGCGTCCTTACTCGTTATCTACGTCAAGAGCACGTTTACCTTCATTGAGGTAGTTTTTCAGATAACTATCTATCACTCGAGGGTTTTGGCCATCTTGGATTGCTAAGACGCCATCCATAATCAGACGACGATTCAATTTTTCTTGCTCACGGCGCAGTGAAAGCTTGTCCGCAATCGGGAAAAACAACATGTTAGACAAGATCGCACCGTATAAGGTTGTCAAAAGCGCAACCGCCATTGCAGGACCGATCGCTTTAGGATCATCCATGTTAGACAGCATCGCAACCAGACCAACCAGTGTACCGATCATCCCCATCGCAGGCGCAACGTCACCGAATGCTCTGAAAACACTCGAACCAAAATCATGTCGCTCATCCGTCAGCGCGATGTCTTTTTGCAGCGCGGCACGAACAACATCAGCATCGTGACCATCGACGAGTAAGTCGATGCCTTTTTGCATAAAGCTGTTACTGATCTCCATCTCCTCAAGGGCAAGAAATCCACCTTTACGAGCTGCGTCAGCCATTTCAACCACTTTAGCGATCAAATCTTCAGGCTCATCAGCTTTGAACATAAAGGCTTTACCGGCGATCTTGGCGGCACCAAAAAACTGCCCCATAGTGAACTTCATCAACACCACGAAGGTAGAACCACCCACCACGATAAGTATTGATGTGACATCGACGAACATCATAATGCTTCCGCCGAGTATCATCGCCATGACAACGAAAGCCAAACCGCCAATCAGTCCTATCAGCGTTGCTAAATCCACAGAGCACTCCTCATGCTATCTTTGAGCTTCTAACAAATTATATCGGCAACATCTTCAGATCTTTAGTATTTTATTGATACCGCATTCACATAAATATAGATGCTTACCCCATTCTGAGTACTAGGCCTTTAACCCTATTATTTACTTGGCTACATAAAATGAACGCTTTAACTCCATTTTTCTGACAAATTTACTCGGTTAAATTTGACCATCATTAATGGCTAAGGTAACTTTCGAGCATCTTTACCTGTGTAGAAAAGTTATGGCGAGCAAAAAACCGGAAAACATGACCTTCGAAGCGACGATTGAAGAGCTCGATGCGATTGTAGAAAACCTCGAAAATGGTGATTTAGCATTAGACGATGCACTCAAGAACTTTGAGCGTGGTATTACGCTTGCTCGCGCAGGCCAAGCCAAACTCAGTGATGCTGAACAACGTGTCAGTATTTTGTTACAAAACGATGACGAATCGCCACTGAGTGATTTCGATGCTCTACCAGAGTAATTGAACGAGAAGATGTCTGTTATGCAAGAGGCACTATCCTCACTACAACAACGAAACAATGCCCAGTTAGAAAACTGGCTCAAGTCATTGCCCCATCAAAACCTACCTCTTATCGAGGCGATGCGTTATGGCTTATTGCTTGGTGGCAAACGCGCCCGTCCGTTTCTGGTCTATATTACTGGCCAGATGCTCGGATGCGAACTTAACGACTTAGACACTCCGGCTTCCGCTGTTGAGTGCATCCATGCTTACTCGTTAATTCATGATGACTTACCGGCTATGGATGACGATGAACTGCGTCGTGGTCACCCAACCTGCCACATCAAGTTTGACGAAGCGACCGCTATCTTGACGGGTGATGCACTGCAAACCCTTGCGTTTACCATTCTCGCAGAAGGCCCTTTGGCTCCACATGCAGAAAGGCAACGTATTCAGATGGTAAAGGTGCTTGCCGATGCTTCCGGTGCCAATGGTATGTGTATGGGCCAAGCCCTAGACTTAGCCGCAGAAAACCGCAGCGTAACGCTCGAAGAGTTGGAAGAGATTCACCGCAACAAAACGGGGGCGTTAATGAAATCAGCCATTCGTTTAGGCGCCTTAGCCGCCGGTGAAAAAGGAGCGCAAGTCCTGCCGCTTCTAGATCAATATGCCGATGCTATTGGTCTCGCTTTCCAAGTCCAAGATGACATTCTAGATATCATTAGTGATACTGAAACCTTGGGTAAACCACAAGGTTCTGACCAACAATTAAACAAAAGTACCTATCCCGCTTTGCTAGGATTGGACGGAGCTATAAACAAAGCTCACACTCTGTTAAATGAAGCTCTTCAAGCTTTGGACGCAATCCCATACAATACAGAGTTACTCGAAGAGTTCGCCCGATACGTCATCGAGCGCAAGAACTAACACTATAAGCGCGCATTTATATGACTCTTGATATTTCGAAATATCCGACACTGGCTCTAGCAGATACTCCTGATGAGCTGCGCAGCCTTCCTAAGGAAGTGCTGCCAAAGCTGTGTGATGAATTACGCACTTACTTACTTAATTCAGTAAGTCAATCCAGCGGCCACCTAGCTTCTGGTCTAGGCACAGTTGAACTGACTGTGGCGCTTCACTACGTCTACAACACACCTTTTGATCAATTGGTGTGGGATGTTGGTCACCAAGCGTACCCGCATAAAATCCTAACGGGTCGTCGCGACCAAATGCCAACGATTCGCCAAAAAGATGGTTTACACCCCTTCCCATGGCGTGAAGAGAGCGAGTACGACACACTATCAGTCGGCCACTCTTCGACATCGATCAGTGCTGGCCTTGGTATGGCTATCAGTGCGGGTAAAGAAGGCAAAAACCGCAAAGTCGTTAGTGTGATCGGCGATGGTGCTATCACCGCAGGGATGGCATTTGAAGCCATGAACCATGCGGGTGATGTCCACCCTGATATGCTGGTGATCTTAAACGACAATGAAATGTCGATTTCTGAGAACGTTGGTGCTCTGAACAATCATTTAGCTCAAGTACTATCAGGAAGCTTGTACACCTCGATCCGTGAAGGCGGTAAAAAAGTACTGTCAGGTGTCCCCCCGATTAAAGAGTTGGTTCGTCGTACTGAAGAACATCTTAAAGGCATGGTGGTACCAGGCACTCTATTTGAAGAGTTAGGTTTTAACTACATCGGCCCTGTCGATGGCCATGACGTAAATGAGTTGGTCAAAACTCTAAAGAACATGCGTGAACTAAAAGGTCCGCAGTTTTTGCATATCATGACCAAAAAAGGCAAAGGCTACGAGCCAGCAGAAAAAGACCCGATTGGCTACCACGGCGTGCCTAAGTTCGACCCGAGCCACAACTCCCTGCCAAAAAGCAGCGGTGGACTGCCAAGTTACTCAAAAATTTTCGGTGACTTCCTGTGTGATATGGCGGCTCAAGATCCTAAGCTTATGGCGATCACTCCCGCTATGCGTGAAGGTTCTGGGATGGTTCGCTTCTCTAAAGAGTATCCTGACCAATACTTCGATGTTGCGATTGCTGAGCAACATGCAGTGACCTTGGCTACAGGCATGGCCATTGCTGGCGATCACCCTATTGTGGCGATATATTCTACCTTCTTGCAGCGTGGCTACGATCAGCTCATTCACGATGTTGCTATCATGGATTTACCGGTAATGTTTGCTATAGACCGTGCAGGGCTGGTTGGTGCGGACGGTCAAACTCACCAAGGTGCCTTTGACCTGAGCTTTATGCGCTGTATCCCGAATATGGTCATCATGGCGCCGAGCGATGAGAACGAATGCCGTCAAATGCTCTACACTGGTCATCAACATACTGGCCCATCGGCTGTCCGTTACCCTCGTGGTACAGGCATGGGCGTTGACATAGAGAAACAGTTTACTGCATTAGAAATCGGTAAAGGCCGCCTAGTTCGTCAAGGTGAGAAAATCGCTATCCTCAACTTCGGCACCTTCTTAGGTAATGCACTTGAGGCCGCACAAGCACTCAATGCCACGGTAGCGGATATGCGCTTTGTCAAACCACTCGATGAAGAGTTGATTAAACAGCTTGCCGCTGAACACGACGTCATCGTCACCATCGAAGAAAACGCCATCGCTGGCGGTGCAGGTTCTGGCGTAGTCGAATTTATGATGAGAGAGAAACTTATCAAGCCAGTACTCAACCTTGGCCTCCCGGATAAGTTCATTCATCAGGGTACTCAAGAAGAGCTGTATCAAGAGCTTGGCCTTGATGGCAAAGGTATCGAAGTTGCTATTCGTCAATATTTAGCAAGCTAGTTAAACAGCTTGCAACCTATCCAATGCCCTCTCAATGAGGGCATTTTTGTCTCCGCTCTCCTACGATCTTAGATCGCAATTACCAAAGTAAGCATTAACATTTGGGAATAATATTCCAGAACAATGACTGTAATTTGCTGCGTTGCTTACTTGTAGGCACACTTTTTTTGATATGTGAATCAAAACTATAACGAGGCAAAACCATGAATCACAAATACATTCTCACCAAACAGTCGCAATACGCTGGTGAACACGAAATTCATAATGCCACAACGGGTTGTACATATATGCCAAGGGTGGAGAATCTCATCAAACTAGGGCTTCATTCCTCAAGTCAAAGCGCCTTAGAGCATGCAAAAAACACATTCCCTGAGCTTAAAATAAACGGCTGTTATTATTGCTGCCACGCCTGTCACACGTCATAGCAAACCATAAAGAAACCACTCACGTTGCTCAATACTGGCGCGTGCCACCTTTACTAGTCCATTAGGCTAGAATCAGCTCGTCATTACATTATGACGAGCTTTTTTATCGAGAAAGGTCAATCTCAACGTGATCAGTTTAAGGCGCTGACCAGCCAAACTCAGCACACAGTTTTTGCCACGTTTCATCTAACCCCGCTTCAATGGTAATTTCTCGCTGAGTAAATGGATGAACAAACTTAAGGGAAGAAGCGTGAAGCAAGAGTCTATGCGAGTCGTACAATTCTCTAAACAACTTGTTGTGTTTACCGTCACCATGTGTCGTATCACCAACGATTGGATGGCGTAGATGAGCCATATGGCGTCTGAGCTGGTGTTTTCGTCCAGTCAGTGGCTTCATCTCCATTAAGCAGTAACGAGTGGTCGGAAAGCTCCCCGTGGAATGGGGGATTTCGACTTGAGCCAGTGGTTGATAGTCAGTGATCGCTTCTTGTGCTTCTTTATCTTGGCTAGCATGCTTATCTGCAATTTTGTCCAACTCAACCTTAAGTGCATAGTCGAGACGACCGGATTCCATGATCCAACCGCGAACAACCGCATGATAGGTTTTTTCCATCTCGTGATTCGCAAACATCGGCATCACTTGAGACGCAACCTCACTTGATAATGCAAAAATAAGAACCCCGGAAGTCGGTCTATCCAAGCGATGAAGCGGAAAGACATGCTGACCAATTTGGTCACGCAATGTTTGCATGACAAATTGAGTTTCGTGCTTATCCAGCCAACTGCGATGAACTAACATACCCGCAGGTTTGTTGACGGCAACGAAATACTCGTCTTGATATACGATCTCCAGCACTAGCGGCATTCCTCATCTAACTTTTGAATAATTGTAACTAAAGATGTTAATTGCGGCTGTTCTTTCCAGCACTCCTCAAAGTAAGGCGCAATTGAAAATCCGCTCGGTAGTGGCTGATTTTGTTCTATCAGCAAACGGATACGGGCAATGAAGATCCACTGCAACCACTCGCTTGGCGTTAAGGTGTCAATGGCAAACGGCTGATGACTACTCAGAGCCTGTTTGCTTGGGGGTGTCGCTTGCCATTGACCAAGTTGTTGCATCAACAACTCTAACTCGTCGATAAGCTCGGTCAATTGTTTCACTTTTGTCATTAATCTTTGTTTGGAACCTTGAAAATTGGCAATAGAATACCATTTATAGAGTAAATAAAGTTAGGACAATTGCTTCAATGGAAACCATTCATACTCTCACTCAACTCCTTACCGACAGTGATTGCCAATATCAGGTCTTTGATCTTGGACGTCGTATTAAACAGATCGACGCAAAGGTCTTTGCTGACGCTGAAAAAGGCCAGCTTGCCTATCCCTATCCAATGCAGCGTAAGGCACACATCGCTATCGCCTACTGGAATCAAGAGCAGCAGCCTTGGATTTGGTTTCTAAAATTTGAATTAGATGAGCGTGGCTTACTTAAACAAGCAGATATTGGTAACTTCATCAAATATGTCATTGAAGCAATGGGCACGCGTCTTAGCCAAGAGCTAAGTGAAGAGCAACAAGACAAACTGGCAAACAATCCCTATACCTTTAAGCCGGCAGACGACAAAATGGCGGTCTTTCATAGCCAAGTCCGCGCGGCGATGAATTTACCTTGCAGCCAGTACTACGAACATGCGCAATTATACTTTGCAGGCGAGTTGGAATGGGATAAATGGCACACAGTTGGTTTACAAGGGGTGACCGATATCTGTGCGCGACTTGGGCAGGAACAAAATGGCGTCAACGTTCGTAAGGCACTAAAACATCTGCCTTCCGAACCTCTCTATGCCTTGCTAGGTGCGCTTGAACATACCGAGTTACCAACAAAACTCGCACAAAACCTTGCCGAAATGGCTCAGACACAGATTGACAGTCACGATCCAGATCTCTTTCTACTATCCGCGCTCACGAGAGCCTTATCCGGAGCAGAGGAAGCCATCGCTCAACCTATCATTGGTAAGATTCTTTCAAGTGCGCGTTTGAGTCATCAAGAGGTACTGATTGGTATCGCGGGACGATGTTGGCACTGGTTAAGAGAGGCCGATATTGCCGAACAATTCCTACTGCGCCTCGCACAGACGGGCAACCAGACACTGTTTAACCAGCTATTCGCCGATTTGGTTATGCTCCCTGAGCTTCGTATGGTACTGCTTCCTTTGCTTCACTCCAGCCCATCAGAAGAGTTGGCAAAAGCACTGATTAACCTACAGCAAGCCGCTAAGGCGTAATTATGATTTATGACCTGTTCGCCATCCTCGCACTTGCCATTGTATGCCTAATTTTTTGGCAACAAAGACGTCAGGCAGAGTTAGCGAAAAGTATCGCCTCTCGAAAATGTAAAGAGCTCGATTTGCAGTTGCTGAGCGTGGCGCTTAAAGGTCACAAACTGAAAACGCCAGACGGTGTCTGGCGTTGGCATTCGGTTTATCAGTTCGAGTTTTCGTCGCTTGGTGATGACTGCTATCAAGGCCACATCTTTATGCAAGGTTTCCAACTAGCCAAGGTGGAGTTGCCGCCACATCGGATGTAAAGACAAACTCATCATAGGGACCAAACGTATCTTGTTTGTGGGCATTCAATACGAAACCAAGTTTCTTCAGAATTCGAATCGACGCCTCATGATCGACATTGGCGGTAGCGATAACTCGCTCTAGGTTCAAATCTCTTGCTGCTTTGGAAAAGAAAGCCTGCACTACTTCACTGGCAATACCCCTGCCCCAGTACTCTTTGTCAAAGATATAACCAAGCTCAGGAAGCGTGTCTAAATCAGAAATAAACACGTGTCCCATGTACTCTCTTGTGTGACTATCAAGCACTGCCATCGCAAATATGGTGCGATCATTGAGTACTTTCTCAAACTGGTTTTTAGCAGAAGATACCGTCTGTGCTCCATTCATCTGAGCACGGTTAATAGCACAACAGTTGAGCATCAAAAATTCAGATTGTAGAGAGTCGTTATAAGGGACCAATAACGATCGGCGAGTCACTATCGTCATGACACATCCTTGTAAGCAGCAATAATTGTCTTTTAAAACAAAGCCGAGAAGTTAAACCAACTGATGGCAATCTTTATTGATCTAGAACGTTTTTTGGCACGTTGTTGTTTGAGTTTTTCTAAAGGTGAGATCTAAGAAAAGCCCCGATACGTTAGTATCGGGGCTATAGTCTTACTCGCAGCAGTCCGGCTACAAAAGTTGCTCCATGCATCTTCCATAATAGTTACTGAATCCTTCAGTATTGTCCTAACTTCGCCGTCCTAGCGGTGTCCTAATCATCCTGATAGCTAACATCCCCGTCAGCTCACTTCACTTGTTCCTTGAGCGGTGTCCTTAGTATCATCCTGATACTGTCCTGACCTCATCCTCGAGGTGTCCATTGTCTTTCCTTAGTCACCAACCATCCTAGCTAGTGAACGTATCCATACAATGTCCTTTCGCTCCATGCCTGATCAACTATCCTAGTCAACCATTCTTCTTCCTGAAGACTCCAATCCTTGGTTTTCCTGTTCCGAGTCAGCATCCTACCGACAGGTTCTAATTTACCCTATTAGCGTTTAGGTACAATCCATCTGTAAAAAATAATTTTTGACTTCGTTGTTCACAAAAGCACCAAAGCATTAAATATCAATAATTTACAACAAAAATTCCATCTATCCGCCCGTTTAAAACACAGATTGTCTTACAACACTTGTAAGATATATCTCACACGACTTTTCTTAATTTTCCATTAGTCAATAAATCATAGGACCAGTATTATTACCCTTATCAGCACAATGGAGGTTTTATGCTTACTCAAGACGTTAGCCAAGAGCTAAGAAGTATCCTTGAACAGTTACAATCAGAAGGGAAAGAGCCAACGGTTGCTCTGGTGAAGGCTAGATTGAGCACGACTGTACCCATGCCAGCGTTGATCACAACAATCAAAAGCTGGAAAAGCGCAAACCACGTACCCAAGGTAGAAGTCGCCGCTCAAAGCTCAGGTTCTGAAATGGAGCGAATAGCTGAACTCGAAGTGCAAGTCGCCAACTTAACAGAAAGACTTATAGCGCTGGAGAAGAAGCTCGATATCTAAGTGGATATCACTGGGCTGATTCATTTGACAGCGATGGAAGCCGTGAACCACTCTTTTAAACACAAACAAAAAAGGCTTGGCGTATTGCCAAGCCTTTTAGTGTCAACGGTTGAATTACCAACCTGTTACTTCGCGTAGACCTTTGCCGATATCAGCAAGAGACTTAACCGTCTTAACGCCCGCAGCTTCTAGTGCAGCGAACTTGTCTTCTGCTGTACCTTTACCACCAGAGATGATCGCACCAGCATGGCCCATACGCTTGCCTGGAGGAGCAGTAACACCAGCGATGTAAGAAACGACTGGCTTAGTGACGTTCTCTTTAATGAACGCTGCCGCTTCTTCTTCAGCCGTACCACCGATTTCACCGATCATTACGATAGCTTCTGTTTCAGGATCTTCTTGGAACAACTTCAGAATATCAATGAAGTTTGAACCTGGGATTGGGTCACCACCAATACCGACACAAGTCGACTGACCAAAACCTTCGTCAGTAGTTTGCTTAACTGCTTCGTAAGTTAGTGTACCTGAACGAGATACGATCCCCACTTTACCTTTCTTGTGGATATGACCAGGCATGATACCAATCTTACACTCGTCAGGAGTGATAAGACCCGGACAGTTAGGACCGATCATGCGAACGCCAGTTTCTTCTAGCTTCACTTTCACGTCGATCATATCTGTTGTAGGGATACCTTCAGTGATAGTTACGATTAGCTCGATGCCCGCATCAATCGCTTCAAGGATGGCATCTTTACAGAAAGGTGCTGGTACGTAGATAACTGTTGCTGTTGCGCCAGTCGTTTCTACTGCTTCACGTACTGTGTTGAATACAGGAAGACCTAGGTGTGTTTGACCGCCTTTACCAGGAGAGACACCACCAACCATTTGTGTGCCGTATGCGATAGCTTGCTCAGAGTGGAAAGTACCTTGACCACCAGTGAAACCCTGACAGATTACTTTCGTGTCTTTATTAATTAGTACAGACATTATTTGCCCTCCGCAGCAGCAACAACTTTCTGAGCTGCGTCAGTTAGAGACTCAGCTGCAATGATATCAACATCAGAATTAGCAAGAACTTCGCGACCTAAGTCTGCATTAGTACCTTCTAGACGAACAACAACAGGTACGTTTACACCTACCTCTTTAACCGCACCAATAATACCTTCAGCGATCATGTCACAACGTACGATACCACCGAAGATGTTAACGAGTACTGCTTTAACATTGTCATCAGAAAGGATGATCTTAAATGCTTCTGCTACACGCTCTTTTGTCGCGCCACCACCTACATCTAGGAAGTTCGCTGGCTTACCACCGTGTAGGTTTACGATATCCATCGTACCCATTGCTAGGCCAGCACCGTTAACCATACAGCCAACGTTACCGTCTAGGGCTACGTAGTTCAGTTCCCACTGAGCTGCGTGCGCTTCGCGCTCATCTTCTTGCGAAGGATCGTGCATTTCACGTAGCTTAGGCTGGCGGTACATTGCGTTAGAGTCAATGTTGATCTTACCGTCTAGACACAGCAAGTTGCCTTCGCTAGTAATGACAAGAGGGTTGATCTCTAGTAGAGCTAGGTCGTACTGAGAGAACATGTTGCCAAGACCCATGAAGATCTTAACAAACTGCTTAATTTGGTCGCCTTCAAGACCTAGCTTGAACGCTAGCTCACGGCCTTGGTAAGCTTGAGGGCCTACGAGTGGATCGATAGCTGCTTTATGAATCAACTCTGGCGTTTCTTCTGCAACTTTCTCGATTTCAACACCACCTTCAGTTGAAGCCATGAATACAACTTTACGAGTTGCACGGTCAACAACCGCACCTAGGTAAAGTTCGTTAGCAATGTTTGATGCTTCTTCAACTAGGATTTTTGTTACAGGCTGGCCATTCGCGTCTGTTTGGTAAGTCACTAGGTTTTTACCTAGCCACTTTTGTGCGAACTCTTTAACGCCGTCTTTCGTATCGTGTAGCTCGACGCCACCCGCTTTACCACGTCCACCTGCGTGAACCTGACATTTGACTACTTTCTTCTCAGTAGAGATACGACCCGCCGCTTCAAAAGCTTCTTGTGGTGTATCACACGCGTAACCTTCCGGTACAGGCAAACCGAATTCTGCAAACAGCTGTTTGGCTTGGTATTCATGCAAATTCATTTTGATATTCCGTTTATTTTATTATTTCCATAACGGCGCTGTTTTAGCACTCGTCTGTAGGGTCTTCTCAAATCAACCGCGATCTATTTTCTAGTAGCTTAACGATTCAAATGAAGGCCAGACAGTTGAGCTAGTCTAGCCTTTAAAACTATCGCACGCCTAGCCAGAATGACTGACTAGACGTTTTGGCGATATTAAACGTCTAATAGCAGACGTGCTGGATCTTCTAGCAACTCTTTAATCGTCACTAGGAAGCCCACTGATTCACGACCATCGATTAAACGGTGATCGTAAGACAGCGCAAGGTACATCATCGGCAGAATTTCTACTTTGCCATCAACTGCCATTGGGCGATCTTGAATCTTGTGCATACCAAGAATCGCTGATTGTGGCGGGTTGATGATTGGCGTAGACATCAGTGAACCAAATACACCACCGTTAGTGATAGTGAAGTTGCCACCCATCAAGTCTTCAACCGTCAGTTTTCCATCACGGCCTTTGATGGCTAGATCTTTGATACCTTTTTCGATATCAGCGAAGCCTAGTGTGTCACAATCTTTTAGAACTGGAGTGACTAGACCGCGTGGCGTAGATACCGCCATGCTGATGTCGAAGTAGTTGTGGTAAACGATATCATCGCCATCAATCGATGCGTTGACTTCAGGGTAACGTTTCAGTGCTTCTGTCACCGCTTTCACGTAGAAAGACATAAAGCCTAAACGAATACCGTGACGCTCTTCGAACTGGTCTTTGTATTGCTTACGAAGATCCATGATTGGTTTCATGTTTACTTCGTTGAACGTCGTTAGCATTGCTGTGCTGTTTTTCGCTTCTAGAAGACGGTTGGCTACCGTCTTACGTAAACGCGTCATTGGCACACGCTTCTGGCTACGAGCAGCCGCTGGCGCATCAACAGCAGGAGCATCTGCTTTTGGTGCCGCTTTAGCGTTCGCAAGATGTGCTTCAATATCTTCACGAGTGATACGACCGCCTACACCAGTGCCTTTGACTTGGCTAGCTTCGAGGCCGTGTTCAGCAAGAAGACGACGAACTGCTGGGCTTAGTGCATCGTTGCTCTCTTCAGTTAGAGACGCTTTATGACGCTTATCTGGAGACGCTTCTGACTCTTCAGTCGTGTCCGTAGTCGGTTCACCCGCTACCGCACCTGGCTTAATACGAGCAATCAACTGCTTAGAAAGTACTGTTGCGCCTTCTTCTTCAATAATGGCTTCCAGAATACCCGCTTCAGGTGCTGGTACTTCAAGTACGACTTTGTCTGTCTCGATATCAACCAGTACTTCATCACGCGCAACTAAGTCGCCTGGTTGTTTGTGCCATGTTGCCACTGTTGCATCAGCGACAGATTCAGGTAAATCTGGAACCAGAATTTCAATTGTCATATCTGTTTCTTCCTTTAACTTCTAGCTCTTAATCCGAAGTTTTTGTATTCACGTTAAGTGCGTCTTCAACCAACGCTTTCTGTTGTTTCAAGTGTACTGACATGTAACCTACTGCAGGTGATGCTGATGCTGGACGACCAGCGTATTTAAGATCTGCACCTGCTGGGATGGCAGCACGGAAGTTGTGTTGGCTACAGTACCAAGCGCCTTGGTTTTGAGGCTCTTCCTGACACCAGACAAAATCTTCTACATTGGTGTATTGCTCAATGACAGCCTTAACTTCATCCAATGGGAATGGGTATAGCTGTTCAATACGAACAATCGCCACGTCATCCTGTTCATTGTTACGACGCTGCTCGAGCAGATCGAAGTAAACTTTACCAGAACAGAAAACAACGCGTTTCACCTTCGCAGCTTCTAGGTCATCAATCTCACCAATCGCCGCTTGGAATGTGCCTTCTGCTAACTCTTCAATGGTTGAAGTACATAGCGGATGACGAAGCAGAGATTTTGGAGACATAACCACAAGTGGACGGCGCATCGGTCTTACAACCTGACGACGAATCATGTGGTAAACCTGAGCCGGAGTTGAAGGAACAACAACTTGCATATTTTGTTCAGCACATAACTGAAGGTAACGTTCTAAACGAGCAGACGAGTGCTCAGGACCCTGACCTTCATAACCGTGCGGTAATAGCATTGTTAGGCCACATAGACGTGCCCACTTCTGCTCACCAGATGAGATGAACTGGTCGATAACAACTTGTGCACCGTTAGCAAAATCACCGAACTGCGCTTCCCAAATCGTTAAGCCGCCAGGCTCAGCCGTCGCGTAACCGTACTCAAACGCAAGTACTGCTTCTTCAGATAGCACTGAGTCGAAGACCTCGAACGGACCTTGCTTATCATGAATGTTCGCTAGCGGAACAAACGTACTAGCATCATTTTGGTTATGCAGTACCGAGTGACGGTGGAAGAAAGTACCACGACCAGAATCCTGACCTGAGATACGAATACGCTTACCGTCATCAAGCAAAGTGGCGTAGGCAAGTGTTTCTGCCATACCCCAGTCAATTGCCTTCTCACCACTTAACATTGCTGTACGGTCATTGTATAGCTTGTTAACGCGGCTCTGTAGTTTGTGGCTTTCTGGATACTGACAAATACGCTGACCAAGCTCGACCAGACGACCTTTGTCAAACTCGTTTTTCCACTCAACGTCCCAGTCATGTCCAAGATATGGCGACCAGTCAACAGAGTGTAATGCCATCGGGCGCCACTCTTTAACAACCACTTCGCCGCGGTCTAGAGCGTCACGATATTCATTCACTAGCTGCGTCGCTGTATCGATCCCGAAGTCACCGCGCTCAATCAACACGTCTGCGTAAAGCTTACGTGGCGTTGGGTGCTTCTTGATCTTTTGATACATCAGTGGCTGAGTCGCATTTGGCTCATCAGCTTCGTTGTGACCGTGGCGACGGTAACAAACAAGATCGATCACCACATCGCGCTTAAATTCATTACGGTAATCAAGAGCGATACGAGTAACGAAGGCCACCGCTTCTGGGTCATCAGCGTTAACGTGGAAAATTGGCGCCTGAACCATCTTAGCGATGTCAGTACAGTACATAGTCGAACGGGTATCGTTCGGGTTTGACGTAGTGAAACCTACTTGGTTATTAACTACGATACGAACCGTACCGCCAACACGGAAACCGCGAGCTTGCGACATGTTGAAGGTTTCAGCTACAACACCCTGACCTGCGATCGCTGAGTCACCATGAATGGTAATAGGAAGCACAGTTGAACCATCAGTATCACCTAAACGATCCTGACGAGCACGAACCGAACCGATAACTACTGGGTTAACAATCTCAAGGTGAGACGGGTTGAATGCTAGCGCTAAGTGGACATCGCCACCTGGTGTTGCGAAGTCAGCAGAGAAACCTTGGTGATATTTAACATCACCCGTACCCCACGAATCGCCATGCTTACCCGCAAACTCATCAAATAGGTCTTGTGGTTTCTTACCAAGAACGTTAACCAGCATGTTAAGACGTCCGCGGTGAGCCATACCAATAACGACTTCGC
Organism: Vibrio sp. M250220; assembly: GCF_036533795.1. NCBI lineage: Bacteria > Pseudomonadati > Pseudomonadota > Gammaproteobacteria > Vibrionales > Vibrionaceae > Vibrio > Vibrio sp. M250220. The sequence continues at coordinate 20,469 of NZ_JATABI010000030.1, forward strand.
GCATACCGCTCTTACCGGCATGACGAATTAACTCTTTAGTCATTGGGATTAGCGCATCACCACCTTCAAGCGAGAAACGTTTTGCACCTGGGAATTTTGCTCCTAAGTAACGCTCCAAGCCTTCCGCTGCTGTCAGCTCTTCAAGAAATTCTTGTTTTTCTTCCTTGCTGAACGTTGGTTGGCCAACGACTGATTCCAAACGCTGCTGGATCCAACGTTTTTGCTCAGTGTCAGTCATGTGCATGTATTCAGCACCAACCGAACCACAATAGATTTTGTTCAGCGAAGAGTGGATGTCTCTCAACTTCATTGTATCTTTGCCAATAGCAAAAGAACCTACGTTGAAAGTTTCTTCAAGATCATCTTGTGTAAGATTATGGAATGAAGGATCTAGCTCCGCCACTGGTGGACGTTGCCATAAACCTAAAGGGTCAAGCTGAGCCGCTTCGTGACCACGAAAGCGATAAGCATTGATTAATTGAAGTACTTTTACCTGTTTAGCGTCGACATCAGGATCACTAACTTGGACATTGTAATGCTTCGTTTCTTGAGCGAGTCGTCGGAAGTAGTCACGGACACGTGAGTGTGGTTGTTCGACCACCTCTTCTGATGGCTTAGGTAAACCATCAAAAACACGTTTCCACTCCTCACTTACCAGATCGGGATCACTTAGATACAGTTCGTAGAGGTCCTCTACATACGTTGCATTGGCGCCAGCCAAGTGTGAAGACTCGAGCCACGCCTTCATCACGCCGTTGTGCATATTTTCCCTTAACCAGTAGTTTTCACGTTTGCTTCGGTCTACGCCGAGCTATTAAGAGCCGACCTAGGATAGGTCGGCAATTTGTTGTTAATTACACCGAACGATTAACCAGCATCGTTTTGATATGACCGATAGCTTTCGTCGGATTTAGTCCTTTAGGACAAACACTTACACAATTCATGATGCCGTGGCAACGGAAAACGCTAAATGCGTCATCAAGATTTGATAGACGTTCATCTGTTGCTGTATCGCGGCTATCAATTAACCAACGGTAAGCGGCTAGTAGACCAGCTGGACCAATAAATTTGTCAGGGTTCCACCAGAATGACGGACATGAAGTTGTACAACATGCACACATGATACATTCGTACAGACCATCTAGATGAGCACGCTCGTCAGGTGTTTGCAGATTCTCACGTGATGGCGGCAGAGCACCGTCATCAATCAAGAAAGGCTTAACTTTCGCATAGTTATCGTAGAACTGCGTCATGTCAACAATAAGATCTCGAACCACTGGCAAACCTGGTAGTGGGCGAATCACAATCTTGTCTGCTTTAAGAGCAGATAGCGGTGTGATACACGCAAGACCATTCTTACCGTTCATGTTCAGACCGTCTGAACCACATACGCCTTCACGGCATGAACGGCGGAATGAGATGCTTGGATCTTGCTCTTTCAGCAGGATTAAAGCATCCAGTAGCATCATGTCAGAACCATCTTCCACTTCAAGTGTGTAGTCTTTCATGTATGGCTTTTGGTCGACGTCCGGATTGTAGCGGTACAAAGAGAAATTCAGTTTCATATTCTTATTCTCCTTTCCTTAGTACGTACGAGCTTTCGGTGGAAACGCTTCACGGTGAACCGGTTCCATGTTTACGTCACGCTTGCTCATGCCTTCCGTTTCTGGATTGTAGATAGAGTGACATAGCCACTGCTCATCATCACGATCTGGGAAGTCAAAACGAGCGTGCGCACCGCGGCTTTCTGTACGGTAGTTTGCCGCTACAGCAGTTGCGTAAGCTGTTTCCATTAAGTTTTCTAGCTCAAGACACTCAATACGTTGCGTGTTGAACTCAGTTGACTTGTCAGCAAGGTGTGCGTTCTTCAGACGCTCACGGATTACCTTCAGCTCTTCTAGACCTTTAGCCATAGCATCGCCTTCACGGAATACCGAGAAGTTGTTCTGCATACATCTTTGTAGATCTTTACGAATTTGCGCTGGGTCTTCACCCTCAGTGCTGTTTTCCCAACGGTTGTAACGCTCTAGAGAACGTTCGATATCCGCTTCTGTCGCTGGTTTCGCTTCCGCTTGCTTCGCTAGAGTTTCACCTAGGTGCAGACCTGTTGCACGACCAAATACGACTAAGTCTAGTAGTGAGTTGCCACCTAGACGGTTAGCACCGTGAACCGATACAGACGCAATCTCACCACAAGCAAATAGGCCTTGAACCTCAACGTCCGCGCCATTTGCATCTTGCTTGATTGCCTGACCAGATACCTGAGTTGGGATACCACCCATCATGTAGTGACAGGTTGGGATGACTGGAATTGGCTCTTTAACTGGGTCAACGTGTGCAAACGTACGAGACAGTTCACAAACACCAGGTAGACGTGACTCTAACGTCTCTTTACCTAGGTGATCCAGTTTCAGTTTAATGTGAGGACCCCATGGACCATCGCAGCCACGGCCTTCACGAATTTCGATCATCATTGAACGAGCAACAACGTCACGACCAGCAAGGTCTTTCGCGTTTGGTGCATAACGCTCCATAAAGCGCTCGCCATCTTTGTTTAAGAGGTAACCACCTTCACCACGACAACCTTCAGTTACAAGAACACCTGCACCAGCGATACCCGTTGGGTGGAACTGCCACATTTCCATATCTTGCATAGGTACGCCAGCACGTAGTGCCATACCAACACCATCACCCGTGTTGATGTGAGCGTTAGTTGTTGATGCGTAGATACGACCTGCACCACCCGTTGCTAGGATGGTCGCTTTAGCTTTGAAGTAACAAACTTCACCCGTTTCCATACATAGCGCTGTACAACCTAGAACAACACCATCTTCATTCTTAACAAGGTCAAGTGCATACCACTCAGAGAAAACCGTTGTTTTGTGTTTGATGTTTTGTTGGTAAAGCGTGTGTAGAAGCGCGTGACCTGTACGGTCCGCAGCCGCTGCGGTACGAGCAGCCTGCTCGCCACCAAAGTTTTTCGACTGACCGCCAAAAGGACGTTGGTAGATAGTACCGTTGTCAAAACGAGAGAAAGGTAAACCCATTTTCTCTAGTTCGATAACTGACTCAGGACCGTTCTTACACATGTACTCGATAGCGTTTTGGTCGCCGATGTAGTCTGAACCTTTAACGGTATCGTACATATGCTGTTCCCAGTGGTCTTCATGTGCGTTACCTAACGCAACCGTGATACCGCCCTGTGCTGATACCGTGTGAGAACGAGTAGGAAAAACTTTAGAAAGCAACGCACATGATAGGCCTTGCTCAGAAATTTGTAGCGCAGCACGCATGCCTGCACCACCAGCGCCGATTACAACGGCATCAAATTCGCGAACTGGAATAGACACTTACGCACCCCACAGAATAAATAGACCAGAGAAGAAGTAACCAAACAGTACAGCGATAATGCCTAACTGTAGGCCGCCACGAAGCTTAGCGCACTTGATGTAGTCAGTAAGAACTTGCCACAAGCCAATCCATGCGTGGATTAAAACACAAACTAACGCTAGCATCGTGAACACTTTAGTGAATGTGCCACCAAAGAACTGAGTCCAAGATACGTAAGAAATATCCGTGAAAGCACAGAAGCTAACCAGATAAATAGTATAAAGTGTCATGATGATCGCAGTCGCACGAATCAATAGGAAATCGTGGACACCATTACGACCAAAAGATGAAATATGTTTTACCATACCATTACCCCCGCCAGTAGAGACAGAACGGCTGTAGCTGCGAATGCAACCTTAGCGCTCATTGCACCAGATTCCAGCTCTTCAAAATGACCCATATCCATCAGTAGGTGACGAACACCACCAGCGATGTGATAGGCCAAAGCCGTTAAGATGCCCCATAAGATAAACTTCACAAAGAAACCGTCGACAATATCAACAGCCTCTGCATAACCGACTGGGGAGGATAGCGAAATGGATAATAACCACAGCAAAATTCCGACAGCCACAAACGTAATCACACCGGAGACACGGTGTAAGATAGATGCGATTGCAGTGATCGGAAAGCGAATGGTCTGTAAATCTAAATTAACAGGTCTTGACTTTCTTTCTTTCACGGGCTTGCTCACTCAGCTCCATTGAGCATTTATAGTTATGAACGAATTTTGATTGCAAACCTACAAAAGTTAACATTTATTTAACAGTTGACTGCAACAATTGTCGGAGTATTTTGTAAAATAATTGTTAACAACAAGGATTAAAACTTCACCTCACATTTGTTTCAAGCCTTGAATTTATAAGGTTTCCACCAAAATTTACTGCGCCACTATACGGCTGGCAACATTCTAATACAATTGATGTAACAATTTTTGCTACACAGACCAGATTTTTAACGTTACACCTTCAAAAAATCATAACAAGTGCACACATCAGAGGAGAAAAATTGACTTTGATAACGAACACACGTACAAAAATGTCACACAAACATCCTGGACGGATTAAATAATAAACAAAGGAGATTGTTATGGCAGATAAGAAAGCTACCCTTCACGTTGAAGGTCAAGCGCCTATCGAGCTACCAATTACTGAAGGTGTTTTAGGCACACCAGTAATTGACGTTCGTAAACTGGGAGCAAACGGATTTTTCACTTTTGACCCAGGTTTTCTTGCCACTGCATCCTGTGAATCTCAAATCACCTACATCGATGGCGGCAAAGGTATTCTTTTGCACCGCGGTTACCCGATTGATCAGCTAGCTAATAATGCTGATTATTTAGAAGTATGTTACATCCTTCTTTATGGTGAAGCCCCTACACGTGAGCAATACGAGCAGTTCAAAACAACAGTAACTCGTCACACTATGGTCCATGAGCAAATCGCAAGCTTCTTCCACGGCTTCCGTCGTGATGCTCACCCAATGGCTGTAATGTGTGGTGTTGTTGGCGCATTAGCTGCTTTCTACCACGATTCACTCGACATTAATAATGACGTACACCGTGAGATCACGGCATTCCGACTATTGTCAAAAATGCCAACACTTGCGGCAATGTGTTACAAGTACTCAGTTGGTCAGCCGTTCATTTACCCACGTAATGACCTAAGCTATGCAGAGAACTTCCTACACATGATGTTCGCTAACCCATGTGAAGAGTATGAAGTTAATCCTGTTGTTGCTCGCGCAATGGACAAGATCTTCACTCTACACGCAGACCATGAACAAAACGCATCGACGTCTACTGTACGTCTAGCTGGTTCTTCAGGCGCTAACCCGTTTGCATGTATTGCGGCTGGTATCGCATCACTTTGGGGCCCTGCTCACGGCGGTGCTAACGAAGCGTGCCTGAAGATGCTTGAAGAGATCGGTAGCGTAGACAACATCCCTGAGTATGTTGCACGCGCGAAAGATAAAGATGACCCGTTCCGCCTAATGGGCTTCGGTCACCGCGTTTACAAGAACTACGACCCACGTGCGACAGTAATGCGCGAAACGTGTCACGAAGTTCTTAAAGAGCTAAACATTCAGGATCCACTACTAGACGTAGCTATGGAACTTGAGCGTATTGCCCTTTCTGACGAATACTTCGTATCTAAGAAACTATACCCGAACGTAGATTTCTACTCAGGTATCATTCTTAAAGCGATTGGTATTCCAGTTTCTATGTTTACGGTAATCTTTGCTCTATCACGCACGATTGGCTGGATTGCACACTGGAACGAAATGCACAGCGACCCACTTAACCGTATCGGTCGTCCTCGTCAGCTTTACACAGGTGAAGTTCAACGTGAATTCTCGCCTATCCACGAGCGTGAATAAGAAAGATAGTTTCTAGTTTCTAGTTTCTAGTTTCTGAATAGATAAAGGGTTGATGTGAACGCATCAACCCTTTTTTAGAGTCGAGAAAATCTCGAAGGGCGCAGCCCGTTCTAAATTCTCGCAGGACGAAGTCCGGTCTCGAAGCGAAGCGTTTTAGTATCTAGAAGGGCACAGCCCATCCTTTTCCTAAACTGGATTATCAATGTCGATAAATGTCACATCTAATCCGTGCTCCTGTGCCAACCATTCACCCAGAGCTTTGATCCCGTAACGTTCAGTGGCATGGTGGCCGGCAGCAAAGTAGTGCACCCCCATTTCACGAGCCGTGTAGGTCGTACGTTCAGATATCTCACCCGAAATAAACGCATCAAGTCCGAGACGAACTGCCAATTCAATGTAGTCCTGACCACCACCGGTGCACCAGCCGATGGTCTCAATGAGTTTACTGTCATCTTCAGGTGCGATGTGCAGAGGTTGGCGATTAAGCACTTTATCAATTTTATGGGCGAACTCACCACCAGACATAGGCGGGTTTACGCGCCCAAACATTGCGACAGATTGTTCATGACCTTCCATTCCCCCTTCGACCTCAATGTCGAGCAGGCGTGCAAGTTCCGAGTTGTTACCTAATTCAGGGTGAATATCTAAAGGCAGATGGTAACCCAGTAAGTTGATATCATTTTTTATCAGGCTACGAATGCGTTTCCCTTTCATGCCACGAATCGGTTCAGGTTCGCCTTTCCAGAAATAACCGTGATGGACAATAATTGCATCCGCATTGAGTTCGATCGCTTTATCAATCAATGCCTGTGAAGCGGTTACGCCCGTCACGACTTTCTCAATGGTCTCTTTGCCTTCAATTTGGAGCCCGTTTGGCGCATAGTCCTTGATCAACTGCGGAGACAGCTTCTCATTCAGAATCTTTTCTAGTTTTAAGTTGTTCATTCTCTTGTCCGATCGATGACTGTTTACTTAGTTGCTTCAAAGTGTATTCCAACCATAGCAACGATACCAGCAGCTCGTTACAATAGTGCCAAACCCAAATTATCAGGTCTTTGGATGAGCCAACTCGAACGTTTCTATCACTGGATAGCGGCTGCGCCTTCACTATTTGAATTAAAAGCCCCTTTAGAGAGCCTTGAACACTTGATACCTCCCCCACTGGAAGCGAGTGAATATCGTGGTAATCCTAGACTCGGTTTTCTCTATCAATATTTGTGTACAGAGCTACTCAAGCATAGCGGTCACTATCAGTTAGAAGCCGAAGAGATTCAGGTCAACCAGCCGTCAGGTCAGACGCTTGGTGCCATTGATGTCATTTTAAACAACACTATTGAGCACCGATTGGAGCATTGGGAAGTCGCCATAAAGTTCTACCTATTGCACCAAGGTACATGGTATGGGCCGAATGCTCACGACCAACTCGATATCAAACTCAATAGAATGTTATCTCATCAACTCAAGATGAGCTCTCGTCCTGAGTTCTTAAAACAGTACCCACAATATGAAGATCTGTCAGAGCACTTACTCCTGCAAGGTCGACTTTATATCAATCCTTTTTCCCCTGAAGAGGTTCCTCAACAGTGTTTAGGCTATCGATTGAATCACAGTCAGATTAGTGGCTATTGGTGTTATCAAAGTCAGTGGGAGCAGATTGGAGAGCCACTCTACCCACTTGAAAAACCACAGTGGGCCACAGGGACGGAACTATTTGACACCCCGATAGATAAACCGAACGGGCGCTTTGTGCATGCACAGAGTAAAGAAGGACAGTTTTGGTTTGTTGTGCCGGATAGTTGGCCAGGGGCGAGTAGCGAGTAGCGAGTAGCGAGTAGCGAGTAGCGAGTAGCGAGTAGCGAGTAGCGAGTAGCGAGTAGCGAGTAGCGAAAAATTAAAGGGCTGACGCTCGGCGTCAACCCTTTCTTGATACTGAAACTGCAACTTCAGACCATTGCTCGCCTTCTAGAAGGACGAAGCGTAACCTAAGAGGCACCTTCGCTTTAAAGCCCAGCTTTAGCGAAAACCTGATTCACAATCTCTTGCGCTTCGGCTTCGATCTGTTTCAGGTGTTCTGCACCTTTAAAGCTCTCGCAATAGATTTTGTAAATATCTTCGGTACCTGACGGACGCGCTGCAAACCAGCCATTTTCAGTCGTTACTTTAAGACCGCCAATCGCTGCGCCATTGCCCGGAGCATGAGTCAGACGCGCTGTGATAGCATCACCCGCTAAAGTCTCCGCCGTCACCATTTCAGCTGAAAGCTTCTTCAGTACCTCTTTTTGCGGGCCGTTCGCCACAGCTTGAATACGGTTGTATTCAGAAGTGCCGTGCTTAGCTGCAAGCTCTTCATAGTATTGCTGAGGATTTTTGCCAGTTACTGCGGTAATTTCAGCGGCTAGCAGACATAAAATAATGCCATCTTTGTCGGTTGACCAAGGCGTACCGTCCTTACGTAAGAAAGACGCCCCTGCACTCTCTTCACCACCAAAGCCAAACTTACCTTCGTAAAGGCCATCTACAAACCACTTAAAGCCCACAGGTACTTCGCATAGTTCGCGACCTAAGTCCGCGACAACTCGGTCAATCAAGGCACTTGATACTAGCGTCTTGCCTACCGCGACATCTTTACCCCAGCCTTCACGATGACGATATAGGTAGTCAATACACACAGCTAAGAAGTGGTTCGGGTTCATTAGGCCTTTCGGTGTAACAATACCGTGGCGGTCGTAATCTGGGTCATTACCAAACGCTAAATCATATTCATCTTTAAGTGCTAACAGGCCAGCCATCGCGTAAGGCGAAGAGCAGTCCATACGTACCACGCCATCTTTATCTAGAGACATGAACTGGAACGAAGGATCAATCGCTTCACTGACCAAGGTTAAATCTAGATTGTACGCTGTTGCGATCTGACGCCAGTAATCAATGCCACTCCCCCCTAATGGATCGACACCAATTTTAAGATTCGATTTTTGAATCGCTTCCATATCGATCACATTCACTAAGTCATCGATGTATGGTTTCACAAGATCTTTTTGAATGAATAGCTCTGACGCTTTTGCTTGTGCTAACGGCATGCGTTTCACGCCTTGAAGCCCTTCAGCAATCAGTGCATTCGCACGATCTTGGATAGCCTGAGTCAGTTCACCTTCGGCAGGGCCACCATGTGTCGGGTTGTACTTAATACCACCATCTTGTGGTGGGTTATGGGAAGGCGTAATAACGATACCATCGGCTTTATCTTGGTTTACTAAATTGTGCGTCAGGATTGCATGAGAGACACCAGGTGTCGGGGTATAGCCGTTATTTTCCTGTACAATCACTTGCACACCATTGGCGACTAGCACTTCTACCACTGTCGAAAACGCAGGCTCAGAAAGTGCGTGAGTATCTTTACCCACAAAAAGTGGTCCTGTCGTTCCTTTTTCAGCACGTACTTCAGCAACAGCTTGAGCAATCGCCAGAATATGGTGCTCGTTAAAGGTCACTTTATCCGCCGTACCGCGATGACCAGAAGTACCAAATTCAACTTTGTGTGCTGGGTTTGAAGGATTAGGTTGGAGAAGGAAGTAATTTGAAACTAACGCTGGAATATTGTGTAGATCTTGCTGCTGAGCTTTTTGTCCCGCTCGTGGGTGCATCGCCATTTTGACATCCTTTCTAAAATACAGAGAAATAAAAAAACCTCATAATACGTGAACTATGTAACGCATTATGAGGTTTGAATCAGATAATTTTGATTTTTAAATCGAGTTTGTCACTTTCTCGATGAGATCTGATGGGAAACTCATTCGCGTCATGAGTTGCTCAACCATCTGTCTTTTTCGACTGGTATTATTATTGGTAATAACCCAGAAAGGTGAACCTGGAATCGCTTTTGGCTTAGTCGTATTACCGTTGGCAAGTAGGGTCTGCTCGTTATCCGCAAAGTAAACTCGCTTACGGCCTTTAACTTGCGTTGCTTCAGAGAAACCATTTGGATTAATGTGATGCAGCGTAGATAAAACAAGCATGAAGCGATCAATCGCTTTTTTAAGACCAGCAAACTCATCGGAAATAAGCAGAGAACGTATCTCTTTGACACTGTCTACTGTCTCTTCTTTAATTGCATCTTTGCTAACCACTACACCCTTTGGTTGCGTCGCTACCTGCGGTTGGCGTGCTACCGAGCTCTGTACATCCGTCATCAATAGACGGCGTAAGATATCCGAAGCACTCTCGCCAATATGCTGGGTTTGACTTGCGATGTAACGGTATAGATCCTCATCAACCTCAATTGTTTTCATTCGCTTTTCACAATCTCTATGTTTAAACTCTGGGGGGATTATAGCGAGATCTTTAAAGAGACTCTACGGTTAACCGGTAACGAATAAAATAAAATGTCACATCTGCTCAACTACAAAGTCGAAGGTGAGGGTCACACCATAGTTTTGATCCACGGTTTGTTTGGTAATTTGGACAACCTTGGGCTATTGGCTCGAGATTTGCGCCAAGATCATCAAGTGGTTAGTGTCGATCTAAGAAACCATGGTCAATCGTTTCAGAGCGAAGAGCACAGTTATCCGCTCATGGCGGAGGATGTCTACCAATTACTGACATCACTGGAGTTTAAGTCCTACACTCTTATTGGTCATTCAATGGGTGGAAAAGTGGCCATGAAGGTAGCTGAAATGGCAGCAGATCGAGTTGAAAAACTGATCGTTTTAGACATGGCACCAGTGAAATACACGCAAAACCGTCACGACAATGTTTTCCAAGGACTACAAGCAGTTACTGCAGAGAAACCAGCTAACCGCAAGCAAGCTCTCGATATCCTCGCACAACATATTGAACTCGAAGGCGTGCGACAATTTCTTGGCAAGTCCTTATACAACAACGGCACTCATCTCGCGTGGCGTTTCAATGTAGAGAGCTTATTGGCTAACTATACGGAAATACTCGGCTGGCAACCTATCGAATCCATTGACACTCCGACCCTCTTTATCAAAGGAGGAGATTCAGATTACCTCACTGGTGAACATCAACCGCTCGTCCAACAGCAATTTCGTCACGCCAAAGCTCATGTGATCGCGAATACTGGTCACTGGCTTCATGCAGAAAAGCCAGCTGAAGTGCTGCGTGCAATACGTAAATTTATTGCTTAAAACAGAATGAGAGGTCAGTTGTGCTCTGACCGTTAACTTTAGTGAGCAACAATGGTATAGTGCGGCGCAAGTAATTTGGCACAAAGGGATTCCATGCTTTACGACTACATGAATATGCTCGAGTCTATTGGTCTCGATCTACTTTTCGCGTCTATCTTTTTCTTGATTGGTATGGCGATAAAAGATGTCTTACAAGCGGGTAATGTTCCCCCTTTCGGTCGTCGCATTGTATGGTTAGTCCTATTTCTTGGCTGTGCTGGGTTTATTGCTAAAGGCATTATCCAGCTAAGTTGGGAAGGTGGTGGTCTAGGCTGATCAAGTCAGGTCACAACAGATAATAGTTAAAGGTAACGAATCTATGGCAAGTGTAGGCATCTTCTTTGGTAGCGACACAGGTAACACTGAAGCTGTTGCAAAGATGATTCAAAAGCAACTAGGTAAACAACTGGTTCATGTTCAAGATATTGCGAAAAGTAGCAAAGAAGACATCGATAACTTCGACCTTCTTCTTCTTGGTATCCCAACATGGTACTACGGCGAAGCGCAATGTGACTGGGACGACTTCTTCCCAGAGCTAGAGCAAATTGATTTCTCAACTAAGCTAGTTGCAATCTTTGGTTGTGGTGATCAGGAAGACTACGCAGAGTACTTCTGTGATGCAATGGGTACAGTACGTGACATTGTTGAAGCGAAAGGCGGCACTATCCTTGGCCATACTTCTACTGAAGGCTACGAATTCGAAGCATCAAAAGGTCTAGTCGAAGGCGACGACAGCCTATTCGTTGGTCTATGTATTGATGAAGATCGTCAACCAGAACTGACTGAACAGCGCGTCATCAACTGGTGTAAGCAAATCCACGAAGAGATGTGCTTAGCAGAGCTAGAAGACTAATCGCAATTCAGGTTGTTTAAAACCTCCCATTGGGAGGTTTTTTTTATGCGGTCTGTTGTTCACCCTCATCCCTGAATTGGGGTTTCTTCCTCACGTATAGCTTGCGCTGCACTTCAGAAACAATGTTGCCCTGTTTATCTTTGACATAGATAACAAACTCGGGGAAACATTTCTCACCTTCCGCCGTCTGCGACAAAATGTTTTGCAATTGATCGTCTGTCACTCGAAATTCGGCAAACAGATCACTCTGGCCGGGCTTAATGAAGTTGATACTGGCTTCCTTATCCCAAACGTAATACCGTTCACCCAGAATCCCCATCAGCATCAGAGAGTAAGTTGGATCGGTTAAAGAAAAAATACTGCCACCATATTGGGTTCTGTTGGCATTTTTGTTCCACCAACGCAGCTTCAATTTCATTTTAACTTCACGAAAGTCATCACTGATCGATAGGATTTTAATTCCAGCCCCCCAAAACGGAGGCCATGAGTTGAGAGCAAATTTAACCACACCTGGCTTATAGATTTTCGCCAAAGACTTATTCATTGTTCTTCCCTAGCTGTGTCTAATTGCGAATTGTTAACTGATTGTAACTGGTCGGATGTCCTTTATCAGTGACTTTGCACTAGTTTATAGAAAAATACTAGTAACCCCTTGAAGTTCGTGGTTTATTGTTGATGTTTACTACCCTATAATGATAGGAATATTGAATTCTGTTAATTACTGCAGATCATCAACAGGAAAGTATATGTCAGACAATAACCAAGCGCTCAAGGATGCAGGTCTAAAGGTAACCCTTCCTAGACTTAAGATTTTAGAAGTCCTACAGCAGCCAGACTGCCAACATATTAGCGCTGAAGATTTATATAAGAAGCTGATTGATCTAGGGGAAGAGATCGGTCTAGCTACCGTTTACCGCGTATTAAACCAATTTGATGATGCAGGTATCGTAACTCGCCACCACTTCGAAGGTGGTAAATCTGTGTTTGAACTCTCTACACAGCACCATCATGACCACTTAGTGTGTCTTGATTGCGGTGAGGTTATCGAATTTTCGGACGACGTAATTGAAGAGCGTCAGAAGGAAATTGCTGCCAAATACAACGTGACGCTAACCAACCACAGCCTATACTTGTACGGTAAGTGCAGTGATGGTACGTGCAAAGGCAATCCAGACGCGCACAAAGCTAAATAATAAAAAAAGCACCCTAGGGTGCTTTTTTAACAAGCATAGTGCTCATCTCTGAAGCGAAAAAAATGCCAGTTTCAAGACTGGCATTTGTGGTCACTTTGGTTGTGATTACTGAGCTTCGATCTTCGCCCAAGTATCACGCAAACCAACGGTACGGTTAAAGACCAACGCATCGGCTTTAGAGTCTTTAGCATCAGCGCAGAAGTAACCCATACGCTCAAACTGGTAACCTTTCTCACCCTCTGCATCCGCTAGGCTAGGCTCAACAAAGCCGTTTAGTTTTACCAATGAGTCTGGGTTAATTGTCTCAGCGAAGTTATCTGCTGCTGCTGGGTTTGGCACGGTAAACAGACGATCATACAGACGAATTTCAGCTGGTAGGCCTTTATCTGCTGATACCCAGTGAATAACACCTTTCACTTTACGACCATCCGCAGGGTTCTTACCTAGCGTTTCATTGTCGTAGCTACAGAAGATAGTTGTGATGTTACCTTCTGAATCTTTCTCTACGCGTTCCGCTTTGATCACGTAAGCACCGCGCAAACGAACTTCTTTACCAAGAACTAGACGCTTGTACTTTTTGTTACCTTCTTCACGGAAGTCTTCACGTTCGATCCAAAGTTCACGAGTAAATGGCACTTCACGCTCGCCCATTTCAGGTTTGTTTGGATGGTTCGCGACAGTCAGTGACTCAATGTTACCTTCCTCGAAGTTTTCAATAACAATCTTAACAGGATCTAGCACCGCCATCGCGCGTGGTGCGTTCTCATTCAGATCATCACGAATACAAGACTCTAGTGAGCCCATTTCGATCATGTTTTCTTGCTTAGTCACACCGATACGTTTACAGAACTCACGGATTGAAGCAGGCGTGAAGCCACGACGACGTAGACCTGAGATTGTCGGCATACGCGGGTCATCCCAACCATCAACCAGTTTTTCTGTGACTAGTTGGTTCAGCTTACGCTTAGACATTACTGTGTATTCAAGATTCAGACGGCTGAACTCGTACTGACGAGGTTGGCAATCAATAGTGATGTTCTCAAGAACCCAGTCATACAGACGGCGGTTGTCTTGGAACTCTAACGTACAGATTGAGTGTGTAATGCCTTCTAACGCATCAGAAATACAGTGCGTGAAATCGTACATTGGGTAAATGCACCATTTATTGCCTGTTTGGTGATGTTCAGCAAAACGAACACGGTAAAGCACAGGATCGCGCAGTACGATGAAAGAAGACGCTAGGTCAATCTTAGCTCGTAGACACGCCTTACCTTCCTCGAAACCGCCGTCTCGCATCTTTTCAAATAGCGCTAAGTTTTCTTCAGGAGTACGGTCACGGTACGGACTTGGCTTACCTGGTTGAGTAAGTGTGCCACGGTACTCTCGGATCTGCTCAGGACTTAGCTCTTCAACGTACGCTAAGCCTTTGTTAATTAATTCCACTGCGTAGCCGTAAAGCTTGTCGAAATAGTCTGATGAATAACATACTTCACCATCCCACTCGAAGCCTAACCAGCTCACATCATTCTTAATTGACTCAACGTATTCAACGTCTTCTTTTTCTGGGTTTGTATCATCAAAACGAAGGTTACATTTACCCTGATAGTCCTGAGCAATACCGAAGTTCAAGCAAATTGACTTAGCGTGACCGATATGCAGATAGCCATTTGGCTCTGGCGGGAAACGAGTATGCACGCTTGTGTGTGTACCATCCGCTAAATCTTTATCAATGATCTGGCGAATGAAATTCGATGGACGAGCTTCAGCTTCACTCATCTATAGCACCTCAATTGTTGTAGTATTGTCAGAGAAATTGATCTTCGAACAGGCGTGAGCATGTTCAAAGCATATAACGACTAATGATCCACAATTCTTAATCAATACACAACTACAACCGAAGCTTTATTCGCAAATAATCCCTGTTTTATATTGATAACAGTCAAAAGCTGGTTAGCTTTTCAGCGAATCCGTTTTGTTTAGCTTCAAACGCAAGAAAGCCTCCCAAAGGAGGCTTTCGTCACTTACCAATTAACCAGAGGTTATTATGGAAGTTTTACATCAGATAGGTCTTCGTTAGCACCGATTGCTTTCATTTCGCCAGCAACGATTTCAGCTAGAGGACCAAGGATAACTTGAAGGTTGTTCTCACCTAGTTTCACAACACCCTTAGCACCAAGCTTCTTAAGTACAACTTCGTCAGCTACAGAGCGGTCTTTTAGAGTAAGACGTAGACGAGTGATACAAGCGTCAATTGAAGTTAGGTTGTCATGACCGCCTAGAGCTTTCAGGTACTGACGTGCTAGGTCGCCGTTTTTAGCATCGCCTGCTGGAGCAGCTGACGCTTCTTCGTCGTCATCTTCACGACCTGGAGATTTCAGGTTGAATGCGCGGATAGCGAACGTGAAAGTGAAGAAGTATAGAGCACCGAAGCCTAGACCGATTAGCAGTAGAGTGAACGGTTTAGTTGCTAGACCCCAGTTCAGTACGAAGTCGATTAGACCAGCAGAGAAACCAAAGCCGTGTAGCGTACCAAACATGTTAGCAACAACTAGAGATAGACCAGTGAATACAGCGTGCATTGCGTATAGAGCTGGAGCTAGGAACACAAACATGAATTCTAGCGGCTCTGTGATACCAGTTAGGAATGAACAGAAAGCTACTGAGAATAGTGCACCACCAACTTGGCTACGTTTTTCAGCTGGAGCTGCGAAGTACATAGCTAGAGCCGCACCTGGTAGACCGAACATCATTACAGGGAAGAAGCCGTTCATGAATACGCCAGCAGCTTTGTCGCCACCGAAGTAACGGTGTAGGTCACCAGACTTAACTGTTTCAGTTACTTCTTTAACAGTTGCAGTGATTTCTGGAGTTACAGCGTTAGCAAATTCAAATGTGTGAGTTTGACCAGCAACAAGAGTCTTAGCTAGAGCTGGGTCAACACAAAGCTGTTGTAGTGCAGGTAGAGCCTGACCAGCAGCTTGAGCACCAGTAACTAGAACTTCTTGACACGTACCCATACCGAACCAGAAGTATGAGTTAAGAACGTGGTGAAGACCTACAGGGATTAGCGCACGGTTAAGAGTACCGTAAACGAACTGACCAATTGCGCCAGAAGTCGAAACTGCGTGTGCAAGAGCGTCAAGACCACTTTGAATGCTTGGCCATACAACACCTGCGATTGCACCTGCAACTAGAGCGAATAGACCTGCCATGATAGGGACTAGACGTTTACCAGAGAAGAATGCCAACCACTCAGGAAGACGGGTTGCATGGAAAGCGTTGTATGAGTGACCCGCAATAATACCGCCGATGATACCACCGAAGAATGACATGTTGATGTCAGCATTAATTGTTGTTGCTGTTGCTGTTAGCACGAAGTATGCAACGGCACCAGCTAGGCCAGCAGCGCCTTGGCCATCTTTAGATAGACCAATTGCGATACCAAGACCAAATAGAAGTGGTAATTGACTGAAGATTGCTCCACCTGCTTGCGCCATGAATGGAATATCTAGTAGGTCGCCTTGACCTAAACGTAGTAAGAGCGCCGCAACTGGAAGCGTTGCGATAGGAAGCATAAGAGCTTTACCTAACTTTTGCGCATATCCAAGAATATTCACCTTAAGTTCCCCCTATAGGATTTTGTTTTTGGCTGAGCTACTTTTTTTAGTCGCTCAATTTAGTCCTGCTCAGTTTATGACATTAATTTTGCTCCGCAAATTAAAACCTCATCATTTGTGATCATAATCACCAGAAACAGCCAATATCCAAGGTTTTTGCTAGCGAGATCATAAAACTTATTTTACAATCCAAAAAAATAGCATTCATTACCCGATATTCGCGGTATTCTTACATTATAGATAAGAGCTACGATTACTGTTATATAAGGTATCGCCTACATTTATCGAGCCAATATGACACGTATGTTCCACCAGCATCGACCACGGTGACTGACGTGATTTAGAAGACCCAATTGTCCGTTTGCTAAAGATATTTTGCGATCTAATTGAAGCGTACGAATAAAGTGCCACCTTGTGACGAGAAGGGCTCAATTAGACACCTAAAAGTATTAAGAATCTAACCTATAAGGATTAGCTAACTATGTATGCGCTAACTAACTGTAAAATCTATACTGGCAGCGATGTGCTCGTTGACCATGCTGTCATCATTAACAACGATGTTATTGATTCAGTATGCCCTGTTTCTGAACTTCCTCAAGGTATCGAAACTCGCGACCTAAATGGTGCTAATGTCAGCCCAGGTTTTATTGATCTACAGTTAAACGGCTGCGGCGGTGTGATGCTCAATGACGAAATCACTGCTGAAACAATGCAAATCATGCATCAAGCTAACCTAAAGTCAGGCTGTACAAGCTTCCTCCCGACTCTTATCACCTCCTCTGACGAAGATATGCGTCAAGCGGTTGCTGCAGCGCGTGAATACCACGCCAAATACCAAAACCAGTCTCTAGGTCTTCATCTTGAAGGACCGTACCTTAACGTCATGAAGAAAGGGATTCATAGCGTCGACTACATTCGCCCTTCAGATAACAACATGATTGACTTCATGTGTGACAACGCAGATGTCATTGCAAAAGTCACGTTAGCACCGGAACACAACGACTTGGTTCATATCGAGCGCCTTAAACAAGCAGGTATTGTTGTGTCTATCGGTCATACCAATGCGACGTATGCTGAAGCACGACGTGGGTTTGAGGCTGGTATTACCTTCGCAACACACCTATTCAACGCGATGACACCTATGGTTGGTCGTGAACCTGGTGTCGTCGGTGCCATTTACGACACGCCAGATGTCTATGCAGGTATCATTGCTGATGGGTTCCATGTCGACTATGCAAACATTCGAATCGCTCACAAAATTAAGGGCGAAAAATTAGTATTAGTGACCGATGCCACAGCTCCTGCAGGCGCCGACATGGATTACTTTATTTTTGTTGGTAAGAAAGTATATTACCGAGATGGTAAGTGTGTTGATGAAAATGGCACACTAGGCGGCTCTGCACTCACTATGATTGAAGCAGTACAAAATACTGTTGAGCACGTCGGTATCGCTCTGGACGAAGCACTGCGTATGGCTACTCTGTATCCTGCAAAAGCAATCGGTATGGCAGACAAACTTGGCCTTGTGAAAAAAGGTATGATTGCCAACCTGACTGTTTTTGACCGTGACTTCAACGTCCAAGCGACGGTTGTTAACGGACAATACGAGCAAAATTAAGAATGAATGGCGGACAAATAGGTAACGTAGATTTAGTAAAACAACTAAATAGTGCAGCAGTTTATAGACTGATTGACCAGCAGGGCCCTATTTCTAGGATCCAAGTTGCAGACGTCAGTCAACTGGCTCCTGCCAGTGTTACAAAAATCACCCGCCAACTCCTCGAGCGCGGCCTAATCAAAGAGGTCGCGCAACAAGCTTCTACAGGTGGACGTCGCGCGATATCACTCACAACAGAAGTAGAGCCATTCCACTCTGTCGCGATTCGCCTAGGGCGAGATTACATTCAATTCAGCCTTTATGATTTAGGTGCCAAAGAGCTTGCTTCAGACTACAACGAATTCTTCTACACCACCGAGGAAGAATTAGTTGAAGGTTTGCTGTCTCACTTAAAGGCTTTTATTCAAACCCATCAAACAAGCATCAATCAATTGATCGCTATTGGCGTCATTCTACCGGGTCTGGTGAATCCAGAAGCCGGTGTTGTTGAATACATGCCAAACATCACTATTGATAACCTTGCGCTATCGGATGTGATTGAAAAGACTTTCCATGTCCAATGTTTTGTCGGCAACGACGTGCGTGGTATGGCATTGGCAGAGCATTACTTTGGTGCGAGTAAAGATTGTCAGGATTCAATCTTAGTCAGTGTTCACCGCGGTACCGGTGCAGGTATCATCGTTAATGGTCAGGTATTCCTTGGCTATAACCGCAACGTAGGTGAGATTGGTCACATCCAGATCGACCCACTGGGCGAGCAATGCCAATGTGGTAATTTTGGCTGTCTTGAAACGGTTGCAGCTAACCCTGCCATCGTTGAGCGCGTAAACAAGCTGATTAAACAAGGCTATGAGTCTAGTCTGACTGCTCTTGAAACTATCCGTATATCTGATGTCTGCGAACACGCCAACCTAGGTGATGAGTTAGCAAAACAGAGTCTGGTTCGCGTGGGTAATCAACTTGGTAAAGCAATTGCAATTACCATTAACTTATTCAACCCACAAAAAGTCGTTATCGCGGGTGATATCACTCAGTGTGAAGAGATCGTCTTCCCAGCCATCCGCCGTAACGTCGAAAATCAATCTTTGACCACATTCCATAGCGGATTACCGATTGTAGCCTCTCAAATCGACAAGAAACCGACCTTAGGTGCGTTTGCTATGGTTAAGCGTGCCATGTTAAATGGCGTTTTGTTACAAAAATTGTTAGAAGATTAATCTTCTGCACCAGTAAGCAACTAATTGAGTTAGAATAACGGGCTACGAATATGTAGCCCGTTTTTTTAGGACGAAATCGCAACTATATGGAACTCATTTTAATTTCAGCCGCTTTCCTAGCTGGCTTTATTGCGCTCAAATGTAACCTACCTCCACTGGTCGGTTTTTTGTTAGCAGGCTTTGCTTTACATGCATTTGGCTATCAATCTAATGAAACCATCATCACTTTGGCCGATTTAGGAGTCACGCTACTTCTGTTTACCATTGGCTTAAAGCTCGATATTAAAACCCTACTCTCCAAAGAAATATGGGCAGGGGCAACGGTTCATAACCTACTCTCTACTGCCCTCTTCAGCGTTGTTCTGTTCTGCTTTAAGTTTCTTGGCGTAAGTTCATTAGCGGCAATGTCAGTGGACCAACTGCTGCTACTTGGCTTTGCGCTCTCTTTCTCAAGTACCGTATTTGCAGTGAAATCGCTGCAAGAGAAAGGGGAAATGAACGCGACCTACGGTACCATCGCCATTGGTATCTTAGTCATGCAGGATATTTTTGCTGTTGTCTTCTTAACTGCATCAACGGGTAAACTCCCCGAGTGGTATGCTATTGGTCTATTCGCGTTACCACTTCTCAGACCTCTGTTTTACAAGATGCTTGACTGGGTAGGCCATGGTGAGATGTTGGTTCTACTTGGAATCTTCTTTGCACTCGTCGCAGGCGCGGGGTTATTCGAGTTGGTTGGAATGAAGCCAGATTTAGGCGCACTGATCCTCGGAATGCTGCTTGCTGGGCATAAAAAAGCGTCAGAGCTATCTAAATCGCTTTTCAACCTCAAAGAGCTGTTCTTAGTCTGTTTCTTCCTCAATATCGGCCTGTCAGCTCAACCAACGCTATCAGGCCTTGCGTTGGCGTTACTCTTCTTGATGCTACTGCCTCTCAAGGGCATCCTCTATTTTCTGGTACTTAACGGCTTTAAGTTCCGTGTCCGTACGTCTCTATTGGCATCATTAAGCCTATTCAACTTCAGTGAATTCGGCCTTATTGTTGGGGGACTGGCGTATAAAATGGGTTGGATGAGCAGTGACATTCTCGTTGCCTTGGCGATATCTGTATCAATTTCATTTGTCTTAGCCGCCCCTATCAACCGTCACGGTCATGCATTGTATCAACGCTCTGGTCGTTGGTTGCGCGAGCACGCAGCAGAAACGTTAAACACACGTGACCAGTTAATCAACCCTGGAGACGCTCAAGTACTTATCCTCGGCATGGGTCGAATTGGTACAGGTGCTTACGATGAACTGCGTAAACGTTATGGAAAAATCAGTTTAGGTATTGAAGTACGTGAAGACGCTGCACACGTTCATAAAAGCCATGGTCGAAACGTTATTGCAGGCGATGCGACCGACCCAGACTTCTGGGAGCGCATCTTAGACACCGCAAATGTTAAGCTGGTGCTATTAGCTATGCCGCACCACCAAGGTAATCAAATCGCGCTCGAACAGTTAAAGCGTCGTAACTTCCAAGGTCAAATTGCCGCAATTGCTGAGTATCCCGATCAGTTGGACGCACTCATTCAAGATGGTGTCGATGCGGCATTCAATATCTACAATGAGGCAGGCAGCGGTTTTGCCCGCCATGTTTGTGAACAATTACAACCTTCGTTCTCGAAGCATAAATAAAACTAAGGCAGCAATTTCGCTGCCTTTTTTATGCCTAGCGAACAAAAAACGACCTTTAGTGAAAATCATTCACCAAAAACACACTTTAATTAAACGCCATCTAACACAATGACTTTTTATTGATTTTTTTTATCATTGAAGGTTGATTTTTTTAATCAGAATGGCAAATTGAACTTAACAGATTAAATAAAATTTAAAGGGAAGTTGTATGTGTTCAATTTTTGGTATTTTAGACATCAAAAGTGATGCAGAAGCGCTACGTCCAGTCGCGTTGGAAATGTCTAAAAAGCTTCGCCATCGTGGCCCAGACTGGTCTGGTATCTACTCATCACCAAAAGCCATTCTTGCGCATGAGCGCCTTGCAATCGTAGGTCTAAACAGTGGTGCGCAACCTCTATACAGTCCAGACAAGAAACACATCCTTGCGGTTAACGGCGAAATCTACAACCACAAAGAGATCCGCGCTCGTTATGAAGGCAAGTACGACTTCCAAACAGACTCAGACTGTGAAGTGATCTTAGCCCTGTACCAAGATATGGGTGCTGATTTACTTGAAGAACTGAACGGTATCTTTGCGTTCGTACTGTACGATGAAGAGAAAGATCAATACCTGATTGGTCGTGACCACATCGGTATCATTCCTCTTTACCAAGGCTACGACGAGCATGGTAACTACTATGTCGCTTCAGAAATGAAAGCATTAGTGCCTGTATGTAAAACCGTGAGTGAATTCCCTCCAGGCAGTTACTACAGCAGCACAGACTCTGAGCCACAACGTTACTACATTCGTGACTGGAATGAGTACGCGGCCGTTCAAGGTAACAGCAGCAGCAAAGAAGAACTAAAAGAAGCGTTGGAAGCCGCGGTTAAACGCCAACTGATGACCGACGTTCCTTACGGTGTTCTACTCTCTGGTGGCCTTGATTCATCAATCACTTCAGCGGTCGCGAAGCGCTTTGCGGCTATGCGTATCGAAGATGATGAGAAATCAGAAGCATGGTGGCCTCAACTACACTCATTTGCGGTTGGCTTAGAAGGCGCACCAGATCTTAAAGCTGCACGTGAAGTGGCTGAAAAAATCGGTACCGTTCACCACGAAATGACTTACACCATTCAAGAAGGTCTAGATGCCATTCGTGACGTGATTTACCATATCGAGACATACGACGTAACGACGATTCGTGCATCGACACCAATGTTCTTGATGGGACGTAAGATCAAAGCGATGGGCATCAAGATGGTGCTATCAGGTGAAGGCGCGGATGAAATCTTTGGTGGCTACCTCTACTTCCACAAAGCACCAAACGCTCAAGAGTTCCACGAAGAGACAGTACGTAAACTGCTTGCACTTAATATGTTTGACTGTGCTCGTGCCAACAAGTCTCTTGCGGCTTGGGGTGTCGAAGGCCGTGTACCTTTCCTAGACAAAGAGTTCATTGATGTCGCAATGCGTCTCAACCCAGCAGACAAGATGTGCGGCAATGGTAAGATGGAAAAACATATCCTGCGTGAGTGTTTCGAACATTACCTACCAGACTCAATCGCATGGCGTCAGAAAGAGCAGTTCTCAGATGGCGTTGGCTACAGCTGGATTGACACACTAAAAGAAGTGGCTGAAGCGAAAATCACAGACCAACAAATGGAAACGGCGTCTTACCGCTTCCCATACAACACACCAACAACTAAAGAAGGCTACGTATACCGTGAGATCTTTGAAGAGTTGTTCCCTCTGCCATCAGCAGCAGAATGTGTTCCTGGCGGTCCATCGGTAGCCTGTTCTTCAGCGAAAGCGATTGAATGGGATGAGTCATTCAAAAATATGGCTGACCCTTCAGGACGTGCGGTTAAGAGCGTACATAACGACGCTTACTAAGCCAGCAGCAACTGATTCAAAGGCACCTATTTAGGTGTCTTTTTTTATTTATCCCCCAGCAAACCATTCACACTCCCCATAAATGTAACAATCTCGAAAACACACCTCAGTTTTGGAAACTAAGTTTGTGGCACGACTATACCCCTTACCCACCAAGAAAATAAACCATTCAATTCAATTAGTTAGAATTAATTTCGCTAAATTCCATAGATAGTCGCCATTTGCAGAGAGTAAGTCTAAGGAGTATATGTAGAGAAAAATAAAAAACTGTAATAACTCAAATTAGTAAAACTTATGACAAACCAACATCAACAATTTTTTGGACATCCTAGAGGCTTGTTCCTACTTTTTGGTACTGAGCTTTGGGAGCGTTTCTCTTACTACGCGATGCGCGCGATCTTAGTTCTTTATTTGACCGATACTACTATTAACGGTGGATTGGGTTGGTCGACTAAAGATGCCCTCGATCTCTACGGCATCTATACTGGACTTGTCTATATCACACCGATGATAGGTGGCTATCTTGCCGACAACTACTTAGGTCAACGCCGTTCGATTCTAATTGGTGGTGCTTTGATGGCGGTTGGTCAGTTCACACTCGCTCTGCCTGCCGATATGCTTGGGTTGAGCGTCACTCACAGCTTCTATCTTGGCCTTGCGTTGCTGATCCTTGGTAATGGTCTGTTCAAGCCAAACATTTCCACTATGGTTGGTGATCTTTACCAAGAAGGTGATAACCGTCGCGATGGCGCATTTACTATCTTCTACATGGGCATCAACCTAGGCGCTCTGATTGCCGGTGTCGTATCAGGTTCTGTAACCAATGAATTTGGCTGGAAGGCCGGATTTATGGTCGCGGGTCTAGGTATGATCATCAGCTTAATCATGCAAATGACATTAGCTAAGTCTTGGCTGGGTGACATAGGCGTTGTACCCGCGGCAGCTCGTGATCTCGAAAAGAAACAATCGGCGACCAAACAGCCGTTAACCAAACAAGAAGTTGATCGCTTAAAAGTCATTCTAGTAATGGGGCTGTTTGTTATCGTTTTCTGGGCGGGCTTTGAACAAGCAGGCGGATTGATGAACATCTACACTCAGCAGTATACCGATCGTATGATTGGCAGTTTTGAAGTTCCAGCGGCTTGGTTCCAGTCACTCAACCCATTCTTCATTATTACTCTCGCCCCGCTACTCGCTGCACTATGGGTAAAACTTGGGCCAAAAGAACCGAATTCTCCGGTTAAATTTGCGCTAGCGCTTTTCTTCTTGGCACTTGGTTTCCTATGCATGGTTGGCGCTGTAATGGAGCAAGGCGGTGACACTAGCGTTAAGACATCAATGCTGTGGCTGGTAGGTGCGTTCTTCTTCCATACGCTTGGCGAACTTTGCCTATCACCAATTGGTCTCTCACTTGTCACTAAGCTAGCACCTCTTCGTCTTGCATCGCTAATGATGGGCGCGTGGTTCGGCTTCAATGCCATTGCCAACTATGTCGCAGGTTTGATCGGTTCACACGTAGGCGAGCTAGGTGCGCTGCCGATTTTCGGAGGCATCGCTGTGGCAGCAACGATTTCTGGTGTAGTCTTACTTCTGTTCTCAAATACGCTCGTTCGTTGGATGCACGGTGCAGAAACACCAATTAGCAACGCAGAGCAGGTCGAAGAGCAACAAGCTCAAGTAGCGTAACTCGCTTATCTTATTATCTTAATAACAAACGCCCAGCCTTTTTGGCTGGGCGTTTTGCTTATCTGGCAATGCAAAGCTATTTCACACGAGTAACACGACTCGCTTTATCACCCGTTGCTGATACTGAACGAATAAATACTTCCCCTGCGACCATCGGGCGGTCTTGGTCTGAATAAGTCATCCACGTCTCACCATCAATAGAGTATTGAAGAACAACGCCTGGGAACTGGACATTCATTGTAAGTTGACCATTTTCCAATTTCGCACCAGGTACAGGTAAACGATAGTCGATACGTCTTGAACGTTTAGATCTTTGTTCTTCTCGAAGCGAGACACAGCGTTAGCAAAAACATTGTTGTCATCCGGTGTTCGTTTTAGGTTATTCCCTTCAAGCCCAGTAACAAACGACGCAACATCTTCCGTATTTAGAGATGCGATCATTTTAGGCTCAGCATTGGGTGCTGCAACGAATGCGCCTGGCATGAAATCCGTTTCGAATAACTGCCAGTATTCGCCGATCAGAGGAAGGACGATAGTTTCCCCAGCAGAAAAACCATCAAATTTATCTGTCGGCTCCAACTTATGTAAGTCGCCTGTCACTCGTGTGATTTTGAACTGTTCATTGTCTACATCGAGAATTAGACGAATGCTGTGGAAATAGATAGCCCACTCTTTTGAGTCGATCGCTTCACCTTGATTCACCAATGTCATATTGACTTGATTACATGATGCCCATTCCGCACCTAAGCCCTGACATGCAAGACCTTCATTTGCACCGTGGTTAGTGAGTACTTGATATTGAACATCAAGATTCTCCGCCAGTGAATTCACCACGCGTTGTTCCGTTTATTGAAATGATGCACAACCAGCCAATGTTACCAATACTGACGCTGCAATCAGATTTTGTTTAAACATCTTACTTACCCCAGAAAAATATCAATCTCAAAATTTAGATTTCATGAGCATTTAAAACGCAATAAAAACAGACATTTAAACGAAACGTCAAAATCGACAGACTTATTTTAACGAGATTACTGAGAGGCAATTCACATTATCTGGGGAAAGCTTACTATGAGAGGTGAATTAAGATCACAATATGCCGTTTCTATCTTAAAATTAACAACAGCGGGAAATATAAAAACGTGAATTAACACGCATTTTTCTCTCGCTAAGCTACGTCAAAAAGACGCAATTTAACGATTTTTCCGCATGGTATTAGGAGCTGAAATGAAAATACTGATGGTTCTGAGTTTACTGGTTGCTTCAATTAGCCTTAATGCTGAGCCTTTATACTGGAAAGCTCAAAAAGGCCCATTGACCTATACCATCATTGGTTCAGTACATGTAGGCGATGAAAGCATGTATCCCTTACCCGAGAAAATCTTTAAACAGCTAAAGGCCAGCAAGGGATTAATTGTAGAAACCGATATCCGTCAAACCAGTGGAATTCAGTACCCTCCAATCGATTTAGTGGCGAAGGATGTTTTATCTAAACAGCAGCAAGATGAGCTATTGGGCATTGCGACTCTCCTACAACTTAAAGGCAACGAACTCCTCCTCTCACCACCTTGGGCCGTCGCTCTGGCAATCCAGCTCAAGCAAATAGAGTATCTTGGTTACTCAGCATCCGATGGCGTTGATATACGTTTAGCCAACAAAGCGACGCTATGGAACATACCCGTTATCGGTCTCGAGTCTTTGCAGTTCCAGATTGATCTTCTTACTGGGCAAGACCAAGCCGGTAAAGAGATGCTAATCAGTGCAATCGAGGAGTTTGATCATTCTGAAGATTCTACCCATTGCCTAATAGACAGCTGGAAGGCAGGCGATTTAGATAAGCTTAATGAATTTGCGACACTGGCCGAAATGTCCGAGGAACTCGAGTCTGCATTGTTGACCGATAGAAACTTAGACTGGGCTGAGAAACTATCGAATCCAAACTGGCTTCCTGACAATAAAGGAAACTATGTCGTTGTGGTCGGCACGCTGCACTTACTCGGTGAGCAAAGCGTCCTGCAATTACTCAAAGATAATGGGTTCAAAATATCTCAGTTGTCACAAAGCACCAAAGCTCAATGTGAATTTAAGTACTAATGTGCTTACTCCGCCCATAAACGACGAAACACCCTTAAACGACAAAAGCCGTAACATTTCTGCTACGGCTTTCTAAATGTGGTCGGTGAAGAGGGATTCGAACCCCCGACCCTCTGGTCCCAAACCAGATGCGCTACCAAGCTGCGCTATTCACCGAGTTGTTTCTTCAGGCTTAGCCCGTCAACGGATGCGTATATTACGGATTCTCAGCACATACGCAAGCCGTTTTAGCTAACTTTTTGAAAAATTAAGTTCGTTTGACTAAAACATCATCGACGGGCGACAAAGTGTGAGCAAAAACACATCAAGACAAACAAAATAGCAACCTAATAACAACAATTGATCCAGATCAGTGTTGCATATTTAATCAAGGCTTACCTTAAGCCCTGTCATCTCATTTTGTAGACAACGGAGGAACTATGGACTTTTGGCTTGATCTCCTATTTGGTAATGCGGTAGGACTATCTTCAATGATTGTTATCTTTGGAGCCTTAGGTCTAATGCTATTCTATGGCGGTTTCATCGTCTACAAAGTGATGAACGACAAATCTCCTCACTAGAATCGCTTAGCCCTATTTCTCGGAATAGATAATTCGCTATGCACCGAAGTAGATACATTGTCTGCTTCGGTTTTTTATTTCCTCGCTACAAAATTTTGACCTCTCCCTTCGCCTGTTTAGTATAATACTGTTATTAATTTCCCATGCTGAGATCTCGTGATGTCTCAAGACGATGAATTCGGTTTGTTTCAACAAATGATGGGGGATGTAAAACCTCTCAAGCAAGATACAACCGAACATAAAAAACACCATCAAGTAACGGATGCTCAACTCGCCAAACGCGAAGCCGCAATTTGGCTGACTGAAGATGATCCTGAATATCTGTCTATTGACCACGCGGAAATGATCAAGCCAGACGACGTCATCGAGTTTAAACGTGATGGTGTCCAAGATGGCGTGTATAAAAAGCTGCGTCTAGCCAAATACCCTATTCAAGCTAGATTAGACTTGCATAAAAGAACACTAGAACAAGCTCGAGATGAAATGGCTAAGTTCCTAAAACAATGTATGCGTATGGATATCCGTACCGTTGTCATTGTTCACGGCAAAGGGGAACGTTCAAATCCACCAGCTCTAATGAAGAGTTTCGTTGCTCGGTGGCTAAAGCAAATCAAAGAAGTTCAGTGTGTTCATAGTGCCCAACGCTTTCATGGCGGGACTGGCGCAGTTTATGTGCTCCTCAGGAAAAGTGCTGAGAAAAAAATAGAAACTCGTGAACGGCATCAAAAACGTCTGGGTTAACTTGTCGCTCGGTGCTAGAATACGCGACCTCTTTGTGTTGATATTTTGGTCAGCACATTTTATTAACCGCCGTTGTGAAACGTTAGGAGAACAACATGACACAAGATACTGGCAAACGCCTAAATAAATTCATCAGTGAGACTGGATTCTGTTCACGAAGAGAAGCAGACCGACTGATTGAGCAGGGCCGCGTAACAATTAATGGCCTCGTACCTGAGATGGGAACTAAGGTTCAATCAGGTGACGACGTTCGTGTTGATGACAAACCGATTTCAGCCACAGTCGACAAACCGATTTATATCGCTCTGAATAAGCCAACGGGTATTACTTGTACCACCGAACGCGATATACCAGGCAACATTGTCGACTTTGTCGGCCATAAAAAACGTATCTTCCCAATTGGTCGTCTCGACAAGCCTTCTGACGGCCTTATCTTCCTGACCAATGATGGTGACATCGTTAACAAGATCCTCCGTGCTGGTAACAACCACGAGAAGGAGTATGTTGTTCGTGTCGATAAGCCCATCAGTGATGACTTCATTAACAAGATGTCTTCCGGCGTCAACATTCTTGATACCGTAACCTTACCTTGTAAAGTTGTAAGAGAGACTAAATACTCATTCCGTATCGTGTTAACTCAGGGTCTTAACCGTCAAATACGTCGTATGTGTGAAGCACTCGGCTACGAAGTCTTTAAACTTCGCCGCGTCCGCATCATGAACATTTCGCTTGATGGTATTCCAAATGGACAATGGCGCTACCTAACCGACGCAGAAGTCTCTGAAATTCTTGCTATGTGTGAAGATTCAAGTGGCACAGAAGAAGCTTCTAAGATGGACGCGAAAGGTAAACGCATTCGTCGAGCAACTGACGCGAAACTATTTGACAGCCGTGAAGAGAACCAAGAATCGAAAGCACGTCGCAACCAAAAGCAACGTACCTTTAAAGGTCGCAACGCCGAAGAGTTCCGCCATGCTCCAAACTCTAAGGTGACCAACAAGCAGAATCGAAAGGCAAGCCTGCTAAAAAGACTTTCTACAAACCTACTTCAGAAAAAGCGCAGCGCCCAGCTAAGTCACAAGGCGGCACGTTGAGTTTGAAGAAATAAGCGAGAAGCGAGAAGCGAGAAGCGAGAAGCGAGAAGCGAGAAGCGAGAAGCGAGAAGCGAGAAGCGAGAAGCGAGAAGCGAGAAGCGAGAAGCGAGAAGCGAGAATTCTGTGTAACTGTCTAGACTTAAGCCTTAAAGGCTAAGGATGGACAATATGGATAAGAAAGCACTCGAAGCTTTTGCTCGTGAAGCAGCAAAGTCAATTAAGACAGAATCTGATCTTGATGACTTCCGAAAAATGTTAACCAAGGTGACCGTTGAAACGGCGTTAAACGCTGAACTCGATGAGCATCTTGGATATCAAAAGCACCAATCTAGAACCAGTTCCAACTCCCGCAATGGCTACTCGGGTAAGTCCATCATCACTGATGATGGAGAGGTCGATATCGACGTCCCTCGCGACCGTGAAGCTAGCTTTGAACCTCAACTCGTACGAAAGCACCAAACTCGATTCCAATCCATGGACGACAAAATATTGAGCCTGTACGCGAAAGGCATGACCACACGTGAAATCGTCGCAACGTTCAAGGAAATGTATGATGCTGATGTCTCGCCAACGCTGATATCAAAGGTGACCGACTCGGTGCTCGAGCAAGTGATTGAATGGCAATCGCGACCTCTCGACGAGATTTACCCTATCGTCTATCTCGATTGCATCGTGGTTAAGGTGCGTCAAGACAAGCAAGTCATCAACAAAGCAGTCTATCTTGCGCTAGGCGTCAACATGGAAGGCCAAAAAGAACTGCTCGGTATGTGGCTCTCTGAAACGGAAGGTGCCAAGTTCTGGCTCAACGTGCTGACCGAGCTTCAAAATCGTGGGGTAAAAGACATTCTTATCGCTTGCGTTGACGGACTCAAGGGCTTTCCTGACGCCATCAACACCGCGTTCCCAGAGACGCAAATACAGCTCTGTATCGTCCACATGGTGCGAAACTCGGTTAAGTACGTCCCTTGGAAAGACTACAAAGCGGTGACGATTGACCTGAAGAAAATCTACCAATCAGCCACAGAGGATGAGGCTCTGCTGGCTCTAGAGCAGTTCTCTGACCGATGGGATAGTAAGTATCCTCAAATCAGTCGATCTTGGACGGCGCATTGGGACAACCTCAACACCCTGTTTAACTACCCAGAGGATATTCGTCGAGCCATTTATACGACTAACGCCATTGAATCCCTCAACAGCGTTATTAGAAAAGCGATCAAGAAGCGCAAGCTCTTCCCAACAGATGAATCAGCTCGAAAAGTGATCTACCTGGCTATCCGAGATGCTTCCAAGAAGTGGACGATGCCGATTAGAAACTGGCGACAAGCTCTAAACCGCTTTATGATTATGTTCGAAGACCGACTCACTGAATACATGTAACCCCGACAGTTACACAGAATTATTTACAGGGTCTTTTCTTTTAAATTCAGGCAATTTGATTTAAATACTAACCAGCACTGCCTGCAACTTTCGACTCTCTCATCACAAGCTCCCTCGAAGGACGAAGTCCGGTCTCGATTCTCGGAGCGCAGCGTTCTAGATTTTCGTAGGACAAAAAAAGAGAGCCTTATGGCTCTCTTTCGCAATCATTACAATCTTCGCTTATTGTGTACCGAAGATCTTGTCACCCGCATCACCAAGACCTGGGACGATGTAGCCTTTGTCATTTAGCTTTTGATCGATTGCCGCAGTGTATAGCTCTACGTCTGGGTGTGCTTTTTCTAGCGCTTCGATACCTTCAGGAGCCGCGACAAGAACAAGAACCTTGATAGCTTTACAACCTTTCTCTTTTATAAGGTCAATTGTTGCGATCATAGAACCACCAGTTGCTAGCATTGGGTCAACAACAAGAGCGATACGCTCATCCATGTTGGACGCTAGCTTGTTAAAGTACGGTACTGGCTCTAGCGTCTCTTCATCACGGTAGATACCAACAACACTGATACGTGCACTTGGCATATGCTCAAGAACGCCATCCATCATGCCTAGACCTGCACGTAGGATTGGCACTACTGTTACTTTTTTACCTTTGATTTGGTCCACTTCAACTGGACCGTTCCAACCTTCAATGGTTACTTTTTCCGTTTCAAAATCCGCTGTCGCTTCATAAGTTAATAGGCTGCCAACTTCTGTCGCTAGCTCACGAAAGCGCTTAGTGCTGATATCACCTTCTCTCATTAGACCAAGTTTGTGCTTCACAAGAGGGTGTTTTACTTCAACAACTTTCATTTCCATCTCCGGATATCAGGTAAAATTTAAACAAACCTCAGGATTATAAACGATTTCGTTCTCAATTTCTTGTCATAGCGCAAAAGAAAAAACTTGCGCAA
This sequence comes from Vibrio sp. M250220, assembly GCF_036533795.1. Lineage (NCBI taxonomy): Bacteria > Pseudomonadati > Pseudomonadota > Gammaproteobacteria > Vibrionales > Vibrionaceae > Vibrio > Vibrio sp. M250220. Next base: position 51,967 of record NZ_JATABI010000030.1, read on the forward strand.
ACGTTTGCTATATAGGTTTATCCACTGTTAGAATAGCGCCGTTTTCATATCCAACTTAAAACCGAGGACTTCCCTGTGAGTGCTGATAACACATCTCTTAGCTATAAAGACGCTGGCGTAGATATCGATGCAGGCAACGCGCTTGTTGACCGTATTAAAGGTGCTGTAAAACGTACACGTCGCCCAGAAGTAATGGGTGGAATTGGTGGTTTTGGCGCATTGTGTGAACTACCAACTAAATATAAGCAACCAGTTCTAGTATCTGGTACAGATGGTGTGGGTACAAAACTGCGCCTGGCTTTGGATATGAAAAAGCATGACACAATCGGCATCGACCTTGTTGCTATGTGTGTGAACGACCTTATCGTTCAAGGTGCTGAGCCACTATTTTTCCTAGACTACTATGCAACAGGTAAGCTTGACGTCGACACTGCGGCTGACGTTGTCTCAGGTATTGCAGATGGCTGTGTTCAAGCGGGCTGTGCTCTTATTGGTGGCGAAACCGCTGAAATGCCAGGCATGTACGAAGGTGAAGACTACGACGTTGCAGGTTTCTGTGTTGGCGTTGTAGAAAAAGAAGACGTCATTGATGGCACTAAAGTCGCCGCTGGTGATGCCCTTATTGCCGTTGGTTCAAGTGGCCCTCACTCAAACGGTTACTCACTAATCCGTAAGATCCTTGAAGTATCTGGCGCAGACAAAAATGAAGAGCTAGCTGGACGCACAATCGGTGAACACCTATTAGAGCCGACCAAGATTTACATCAAATCAGCACTAAAAATGATTGAGAAACACGACATCCATGCGATTTCTCACATTACAGGTGGTGGTTTCTGGGAAAACATTCCTCGCGTACTACCAGAAGGTACTAAAGCCGTTATTGATGGTAGCAGTTGGGAATGGCCTGTTATTTTTAAATGGCTACAAGAAAAAGGCAACGTAACCACTCACGAAATGTACCGCACATTTAACTGTGGCGTGGGCCTTATTGTTGCGCTACCTCAAGATCAAGCAAGCGCAGCTGTTGAACTGCTAAAAGCTGAAGGCGAAAACGCTTGGATCATAGGTGAGATTGCCAACGCAGCATCAGGCGAAGAGCAAGTAGAAATTAACTAGTATTCAAGTAGAGTTCAATCAAGTATGAAAAGTATCGTTGTTTTAGTATCAGGAAACGGTTCAAACTTACAAGCAATCATTGACGCTTGTAATACCAGTATTACTGGTGGCCGTGTCACAGCCGTGTTTTCAAACAAGGCCGATGCGTACGCGTTAGAACGTGCGAAAATGGCTGAGGCTGGGGCTCATTTTCTTGATCCAAAAAGCTTCGATACCCGTGATGCTTTCGATCATGAGTTAATGAAGCAAATCGATGAGTACAAACCTGATGTCATCGTACTTGCTGGCTACATGCGAATCCTCAGTGGCGAGTTTGTTCGCCACTACATGGGTCGAATGATCAACATCCACCCTTCACTACTGCCTAAATACCCTGGGTTGAACACTTACCAACGTGCTATTCACGCGGGTGATGAAGAACATGGGACTAGTGTTCATTTTGTCACAGAACAGCTGGATGGCGGTCCTGTGATTCTACAAGCGAAAGTACCCATCTTCGATGAAGATACCGTAGACACATTGACTGAGCGCGTTCAAACACAAGAACACCGAATCTACCCTATGGTCGTTAAGTGGTTAGTCGAAGAGCGCTTGGTCATGAAAGATGGTAAAGAAGCTTACCTAGACGGTAATCTACTTAGCATTCACGGCTACGCAGAAGAGTAATCTGCCTAACATTACAACAAAACAACCACTTAGCATGACCTAAAATCGACAATTAAAATTTTAAGCACGTCCAGAAAGACCAAGAAACACGAATTCGCAATCTAGAAGGCCCAGTTCGATTAACTGGGCCTTTGTTTTTCTAACTAACTAACGGTTGTCTTTTAACTAGCGAAAATAGGCTTTTTAATATCATGGCGTAATAAACAAACCAAGTAACCCATAAAGCTATGTTTTCACGCTCCGTCATAGTAATACTATGCATGTCATTAACCGTGTATAGCGCAAATACGATGGTATTAATTACAATGACTAGCGCAAAAATATAAGGCACATTTTTCTTGTATGCACTGAAGTATAAGCCTAGAAGAATAATTACATCACTACCCACTGAATAAACGTTTGTTAGTATAAATTGCTCACTCAGCAAAGCCCCGTCAGTTAATGTTAAAAGCGCTACGCGACTAAAAATCATCAGCGTTATAACAATATAAAAAATAACCTTGTTACCCATAGTTACCACCAATAGGCTGGAGAAAGCATATCTGGATTGCGAGGCAAGCGTTTTAGCCCATCTATTGATTGTAAATAGTCACGCTTGAATTGCATTCTTCTAATACCGTAAGGAGCCAGCTTATGAAGTGCATCAACCGCATCCTGAATTTCTTTATCGTTATATTTTGCGCCAGCGTCAATGGCATTTAACACTAACGGGACCACAGTTCGATACACTCGCTCCGAGTCAACCTTCCCAGTCACCTCACCATAAATCGCCGCTAAAGCACTATATAAAAGCCTAAATTCTGCGACTGCCATAATTTCACCCTGTATCATACTTGCAACAGCAGCGTACAAAACAAAAGTTCATTATGTAAAATATCAATATATTACGATGTGAATATCATCCAGAAATGAAAAAGCGCAGTCAAATGACTGGGCCTTTTTTGTTTGCATAAACATGCAATTGAAGATGGCTGGGGTGGAGAGATTCGAACTCCCAACACGCGGATTTGTAAAACCGCCTAAACCCTAATAAAACAAATGCTTAGCATAGTCAAAAATAGACAAGTAACGTTATACACACTCAAAATGACTTTGTTTGGCGGTAATGAGACGCTCTCAAGGTGACTATTGGCAATTGCCGAATTCACGTAGAACCCTACAAAAGATAATGTACTAATTCTCGGTTCTATATCTGACACAATATTTCCTTTTATCTTGTTGATTTGTTTAAAAATCAATTAATAAGAGTTAGCCTTATTAGACGACAAACTGCCGCCTAATAACGATAATGCTGATTTAACGGATTTAGCTCTAACGCCTCTTCTAGGTGGTCAGGGTCTAAATGTGCGCCGTTATTACGACATGCGCGAGTTTATGATTGCCGCCATGCAAACGCGCCAGCTTTCGAATTGCGCGCACGGTTGAGGCGACAAAACCTCGCCGCTTTTTGTGCGTTCGTCTGGATGGTGGGCGAGTTTTACACCTTGTTCTAGAAGAATTAGCCGTGTGTGAGCTTGGCAGTGGCAAAGCAGAGGGCGTACTCAACAAACTTTGTGTAGCTAGGTCGAAAGTTTGGTTTTATCCTGCATAGTATTTACCAGAGACCGCAGCAAGTCCCTAAAACGGTCATCTCTCAATCCAATCGAATCCGGTGTGGCAAACAAAAAACCTCATTAGATGCGAAGTACATCTCAAATGAGATAGACCTCACCGTAGAGCAAATCAAATCACTCAAACCACTGGAATATTTTTACTCAGATGAAATGGGAGCAATTAAACGTGGGCGACTTCGAAAGCCAAGGCGTTAACGCTAAATACCGCTATCTAACAAATAAGACAAAAATGAGCTTTTGAAGAAATGTCCTATATCACTCTAGACCAAAAATGCGACAACTTGATGTTTAAGTAATCAACTAGCTAGATATTACCAAACTATCATGTATGGTAGCGCTGAATTAGATATGACCTTCAGGGTCGCTTGATTTATGAGTAATAACATTAAACCAACTTAGGAGAATGCTTGATGCTGTCACAAGCCTCACTACCATCTTCGGAAAGGACTCCTATTACCGACAAGGATTTGTATATTGCTTCACACAACGATTCATTAGGGGACTTCCTAAAAACAGAGCTATCACAAGGCAGACATATATACTGCTCATTTACAAAAGCTCAACTTCACGGAAGCCTCCGACGAGAGCTAAAAAAACGAGAAATTCAAAGCATCAGCTTTATAGATGGCTACACCATTTACCCCTGTCACGAATATTAAGCTCAAACAATAAAGGTCGCCTTCGCGTAATGCCAGTCAGTTAAGCTGACTGGCATTATAGCCAGGTGCTCGTCTTTTTTTTATTCTCTCGCCTAATATTAATCTTCCATTCATCTTGCCCCTGCTATGGTGCTAACAACCAATGGAGGCATGCGATGGATCTGAAAAGTTTACTCAATCAAGCACTTAACTCCGACCTTGTTAAACAAGGCCAACAACACGTCAAACAACAATCCAGCTCAGGCACTTTAAAATCACTGGGAGCTGGCGCCGTCGGAGGCGGTTTGGTTTCCCTTCTGATGGGTTCAAAGAAGAGCAAAAAACTCGGCAAAAATGCACTTAAAATTGGCAGTGTCGCTGCGTTAGGCGCTTTGGCGTACAAGGTGTATAACGACTATCAGGATAAAAACGCCTCGATATCAAACCACAATGCTCAGCAAGATACCTTCAACGCTGAAGATAGCATCCACAGCGAACTGATCTTAACGGCGATGATTGCAGCAGCGAAAGCCGATGGTCATGTGGATCAGCAAGAAATGGAACGAATTGAACTGACACTAAAACAAGCAGGCGCAGATCTTCAACTGCAAAGTTTTCTTCATTCAGAGCTGAATAAGCCACTCGTTCCGACTGAAATTGCGCGTTTAGCGCGCTCACCTCAGCAAGCATCTGAAATATATCTCGCTTCGCTGATCGTGATTGATGAACAAAACTTTATGGAGAAGGCCTATCTCCAAGAACTCGCTAAACAACTCAACTTGTCACCAGAAGTAACCTTTCAGTTAGAACAACAGTTAAACAGGACATAACATTGAACAGATATTCAACAGCCAAAGGTAACCCTTGAGCTAGGACAAGCACCTGCTTTGAGTTTCTTTGAGCGACTGTGTATATTTGACAGCAGTGACTATTTATTGGAGTGAAGGCCATGCAAGTATACGGCTGTTGTGATCTAATTCGTGAACTTTATGCCCAGATTGGTAGTGGAGATCAAGCTTATGTCCCACAAGCTATCTCATGTGCAGTTAGAGCGTTAAATGATATCGCTGCTGATGAGTCCTTACCAAAGGATACTCGAGAAAAAGCAGCATTTGCTGCGGCAAACTTACTTATTTCAGATTTCGAGGATAAGTAATGAACTTAGCGAACTTTGAGTCAATGGACCCAATTATGCTGATGAGTATCATCAACATGAAGCTGCGTGACGATTTTGCTGGCGACTTAGATAAACTCGTCGCGTTTTTCGATATTGATAGAGTCGCGTTAGAAGCGAAGTTATCAACCGCTGGCTTTGACTTTTTGCCAGAAGCAGGTCAGTTTCGGTAAACGCGCTAGATTCAGAGATAAAAAAACCGCCGTTTGGCGGTTTTTTTATCTGTAGAAGCAATCTTTACTCTTCGTCAGCATCATCTGCGCGTTGAGCTAAACGGCGTGCTTTTCTTTCTTCAGCTTCACGAGCTAGGCGTGCTTCACGCTCTAAACGCTCTTGACGTTGAACCGCTTTACGTTCGTTGCGCTCTGCTTGGTTTTTAACGAAACCAGCAAGTTCTTTCTCTGCCCACGCTTGAGCAAGTTCTTGACTTTCAAAAGCCATTTCACGCTTAGAAACGACAGTTTTACGAGAAGTCACTTGGCGAGTGATTTCAGCAGTCCAACCGTTACGTTTTTCAGAAGTGCGAATAGCAAATTTTGGATTTTTAGACATTTAATTCATTTCCTAAGGGATTAATCAGGGATTCGGTCAACTTGATAACTCCATCTAAGCTGAGCTGTTTAACACCATCCCTTGGTAAGCGCGGTATTAGAGCACAAAAGTCCGCATAACGCTGCAAGTTTTTTACGAGAGGCGAGAGGCGAGAGGCGAGAGGCGAGAGGCGAGAGGCGAGAGGCGAGAGGCGAGAGGCGAGAGTATTAT